>DUMM01000007.1 GCA_012839845.1 Bacillota bacterium
GCAGCGCTGCCAAGAAGGCAGCAGCCACACCTTTATGATACCCAGCCTGGCCCTGGGCATGGCAACGAGAAGAGATCCGGATGAACCGCTGCGAAGAGTGGTCCGTCGCGCTGAGGACCGCATGTACTCTCAGAAACTGGTTGAAAGCAGCAGTCACAGAAGCGCAATTTTGGCTTCGTTAACCAGTACCCTGAGGGAGAAAAGCTTCGAGACGGAAGAACATGCCCAGCGCACCCGCAAGCTGGCTCTAGATATTGGCAAAGCTTTGGGCCTTGGAGAGAGCGACCTGTCCGCCTTGGCCCTGCTTGCCACCTTGCACGACATCGGCAAGGTGACTGTCGAAGACTCTATCCTAAGAAAACCGGGGCCGCTGACACCTCAAGAATGGGAGGAGATCCGCAAACATCCAGAGGTGGGATACCGCATCACCCTGGCGTCGCCGGAACTTGCTTCCATCTCCGAAGCCATCCTGGCCCACCACGAGTGGTGGGACGGCAACGGATATCCCCGGGGACTTAAAGGGGAGGAAATCCCCCTCCTTGCCCGCATTATCTCTCTGGTGGATGCCTATGATGTCATGACCGTCGGCCGGCCCTATAGAAAGGCAATGACCAAGGAACAGGCCGTTCAGGAACTAAAGCGGCTTGCCGGCAAGCAGTTCGATCCCCGTCTGGTGGAGGTATTTACTGACATGTTAAGTGAAGAAGTGGGGGCATAAAAGATAGACCAATCGGCAGCGGAAGCAGGTACCTGCTGACCCGCTCCCGAACAGCTCTGCTGTCGGAAGGATATTTCTCCCCTACTGTCCAAGGAATACTTCGGAGCTTTAGTCATCAGGACCGCTGAGTGCGGTCTTTTTTGCAGTGGACAAGGCAGATTAGGGAGCAGCAGAATGCCTTAACGCTTCATCCAAGAGGCTGACTGCCGCCAAATCAACAGAAGGTGGTATGCACAGTGGCCCAGATCACATTGGGAAGAACCGGAATTACAACCAGCAGCACTGCCTTTGGAGCGCTTCCCATACAGAGGACACCTTTAGAGCAGGCCGTCAAGATCTTGAGAAAGGCATACGACGGCGGCATCACTTTTTTCGATACGGCCCGGGCCTATTCAGACAGCGAGGAGAAGCTGGGGCGTGCCCTGTCTGACGTTCGGGAGAACATCTTTATTGCAACCAAAACCCAGGCTGTAACGCCCGAAGCCTTCTGGCGGGACTTGGAAACTTCGTTAGAGCTCTTGAGAACTGACTATATCGACATCTATCAGTTCCACAACCCCAAGGTATGCTATCAACCGGGGGACGGAACTGGTATGTACGAGTGCATGGTCGAGGCAAAGAGGCAGGGCAAGATTCGGCATATCGGCTTGACCAGCCATAGACTCGACATCGCCAAAACTTGCATCAACTCTGGACTTTATGATACCCTCCAATTCCCATTCAGCTACCTATCAGCTCCAGAGGAACTGGAGCTGGCAGAAAGATGTAAAGAGGCTAACATGGGTTTCATTGCCATGAAAGCCCTGGCCGGCGGCTTAATTACCGACTCTGCCACAGCTTTCGCCTTTATGACCCAGTATGAAAACGTGCTTCCCCTCTGGGGTGTCCAGCGGGAGTCGGAGCTGGACGAGTTCTTGGCACACATGAAAAACCCGCCTCAGATGACAGCAGAAAGGTGGGCGTTCATTGAACGGGAAAGGCGGGAACTGACGGGCGACTTCTGTCGGGGCTGCGGATACTGCATGCCCTGCCCAGCTGGCATTGAGATCAACATCTGTGCCAGAATGTCTCTACTCATCAGGCGCTCGCCTTCTCAGCGCTTCCTGAAGCCTGAAGCCCAGGCAAAAATGAAGAAAATAGAGGAATGCACGGCCTGCGGCCGTTGTGTATCCAAGTGCCCTTACGGCTTGGATACCCCTGCCCTTTTGCGGAAGAATTACGAGGATTATCAGCAGATCCTCGCCGGCAAAGTGATTGTTGGCTGACACCAGCGTCCGCAGGTTTTGCAGGGAATCACACCGGGTAAGAACTGGAACTGAGAGGAGGGACTCCTGGATGGCCATTAAGTGGACTCCAAACCTAGCCATCGGCATAAAAAAGATCGATGACCAACACAAGGTTCTTTTTGAAAGGATCAACGATCTCATCGAAGCCTGCAACCAAGGTAAGGGTAAGGATACCGTAGCAGAGCTGATCACTTTCCTAAAAGACTATGTGGTCTTCCACTTCCGGGACGAACAGCAGATTATGCTTGACTACAAGTACCCTGAGTACGAAGCTCACAAGAAGCTGCACGACGGTTTTGTTGACAGCTTAAAGGAGCTCAATAAAGAGCTGGAAGAGAAAGGGCCTGGACTGGCGCTGGTTCTTAAGACCAACCGTTTAGTGGTAGACTGGTTGATAAACCATATAAGCAAGGTCGACACGCAGCTGGCCGCCTACATAAAGAAAGACGGGAGTTAAAGGGCCATATATAACTCTACGGCCTCTGCCGCTTTGGGCAGAGGCCGCCTTTTAATCAGTTCTGGCTGTGGTTTGCTGACTTGACTCTTCTCCAGCACCCCGACATGCTGGGATGCCGTTGAGCCTCAGCCGCTAAACAGCTGCCTGCGAAGTCCGCATCCGCGCTGCCGCCCGTTTGCGGATCTCATGCCGTGCGTATAGAAAGCTTGCCACTTGGCCGATTCCTGCTAGAGTCCAGGTCACGGGATAGCACAAGAGCAGGACCATCACCGTAGGGTACCAAGCAAAGACGGTCACCAACCATACCATCCGCATGAGGCAAGCCCCTACCAGAGTGCAGAGCATCGGCAGCAGGGAATAGCCCATGGCCCGGGTTAGCCCTGGAAAAACATTCATGATGCCGTTGGCGAAATAAGCGGCCAGGGTCACCTTGAGTCTTATCATTCCCGCTTCAACAACCGCAGGATCTGAGGTGTATATACCTAGGAGCGACCTGCCGAAGACCAGTATACCCCCGCCTAGAAACACCCATGTTATCAGCACAGCCACAACGCACACTCTGGCAATATTGTCAATTTGGTCGTATTTTTCTGCTCCCATGCTCTGCCCAGTAAAGGTAATGGCCGCGTTGTAATATGCGTTCAAGGTAGTGCTGGCAAAGCCCTCCACGTTGCTGGCGGCAGCATTGCCGGCCACAACGACCGAGCCGAAGGAGTTGACCGCCGACTGGATGAGTACATTGGAGATAGAAAACAGCAAGCCCTGAAGGCCTGCCGGCAGCCCGATCTTTACTAGATCTATCAGTTTGCGCCTATGGATCCGGGCAAGCCGCCAGCTGAACCTGATGGGCCCCTCGCTCCTCACCAAACAGGCCATAATTAACAGCATGGCAAGATACTGGGAAATAACAGTTGACCACGCCACACCGGCAACACCCATGCCAAACGCGATAACGAACAAGAGATTAAGGATGACATTGACAACACCGCTGATGGTCAGGTAATACATGGGCCGGCGGCTGTCCCCTATAGCCCGCAGTACCGCCCCGCCGAAATTGTAAACCATACTGGCAGGAAGACCAAGGAAATAGATCCTGGTGTACAGAACCGATAGTTGGATGATATCATCTGGGGTACCCATGGACCTGAGTAGAGGGGTGCAGACAGAAAGACCCAGGATCATCACCAGCACTCCCGCGATGGCGCTGACTACGATGGATGTGTGCACAGACCGACTGATCTCTTCGGGTTTTTCCGCACCGAAATCCTGAGCCACGATAACGCTGGTCCCCACTGACAAACCCATAAACAAGTTGACGATCAAGTTAATCAAAGAACCTGTGGCTCCTACTGCTGCCAGCGCTTGACTGCCTGAGTATCGTCCTACGACAATCATGTCAGCAGCATTAAACAGCAGCTGCAACAGGTTCATGGCCATGATGGGCACGGCGAAAACCAGCATCTGACTAAACAGGGAACCCTTGCCTATATCCAGCTTAAGGAGCCTTCGAGTCACTCAATATTCACTTCTTTTCATCGGGTATGGTATCTCGTCGATCATATACTATCACGGTTATGTTAACAATTGTTGAATCAGTTCCTTGAAGCTTGGACGACAGTCTCGACCTATTGGATTAGCAAACACATTGGAGAATGACGCAGTCACTTGGTTTCACGGAAGAAACAAGAAGAGGCCAGTTCTCTCAATGATTTGCTGGCCCCTCGCCGAACCTGCTGAAATAAATGCAATGACTTTGCCAATAACCGGTGCATACATACCAACCGGGCTATACTGGACTCTCTATCCTTTGATCCCTGTGCTGGAAATGCCTTTCACATAATAACGCTGCAGAGGCAGGATTATTATGAGTGGGATGATGCCAGCTATTACAGCACCAGCGAATATCTGATTCCAGTAGGTCGCATACTGCGTATTGATGTACGACAAGGCAACCTGAATCAGACGAGTCTCTGGGGCATTCGCGACTAGCAGCGGCCACAAAAATGCTTCCCATTGTCCAACAAACAAGAGCAGGCTGGCACTGACGATCGCCGGCTTTGATAGCGGCAAGAAAATCGTGCTATAGATCCGCAGTTTGGAAGCCCCGTCTATGGTGGCCGCTTCGATCAACTCTGTGGGTATGCCCGCGAAAAATTGACGAAATAGGAAAATGGTTAATCCATTTGCGATTCCAGGTACAATAACAGCCTTAAAGCTGTTCAACCAGCCAAACCGATTAATGATACTATACAAAGGGATGGAAATTGCCTCAAAGGGAATCATGAAAGACACTATTGTCAGCGTAAACAACAATCTCTTGCCCGGAAAGTCCAGCTTGGCAAATGCAAACCCGGCCATAGAATTGAGTAGTACGCCAAATACAACCACCGTGACTGCAACGTATGCTGTGTTCAGCAGCCCCCTTGGGTATCCTGTCTCCGTGAACAATGCCACATATGCCTCTAGAGTAGGAGGCATGGGGATGAACGTCTTGAATGAAAAAGGCACCAGGTCAGCAAAAACCCTGCTCAGCGGCTTAAACGAAGACGAAGCTGCCCAGAGGAAGGGGACCAATGTGAAAACAGCCATGCAAATACAGGCGAAATGCCAGGCAACTCTTTGCAAGATGGTTCTTACCTGCTTCTGCATTCTGCTAATCCTCCTTCAGAAGCCGGAACTCGAAAAGTACCACTATCAGTAGTATAAGGAGAATTACGGATGTTATCGCCATTCCCCTGGCCTCATCGAAGTAGACAAAGCCGCTTACATAGGCTTCATACATTAATGTGTTGGTTGACATGTTAGGTCCGCCTAGGGTCAACATAAACATCGGCACGAACATTAAGAAGTTGGCGCTCGTAACGGCAACGGTGACAAACAAAGCTACTCTCCGCAACAACGGCAGTGTTACGTACCAAATCTGCTGTGCATGCGTAGCCCCATCAATGGTAGACGCTTCATACAGTTCATCAGGGATTTCCTGCAACCCGGACAGGAAAAACATCATCCAATATGCTATGCCTTTCCAAGAGGCGATGAGGATGATGGACCATAAAGCTTGAGAGGGACTCGTCAAGAATGGCTGGCTAGCCATGCCGATGGCATTTAGGATACTATTGACAAGTCCATTGTTGGGATCAAGCATTATTCTCCAGAGGGTGCAAGCAATTGCCAAAGAAACCCCCATGGGGAGCATGATAATGGTCCTATAAATCCGCACTATATGTCCCTGGCGATTGACAAGCAGCGCGACCGCTAGAGAAATCACGATTTGTATTGGGTTTATTGCCAGGTTTAATAGCAAAGTAACCTTCAGTGACTGCCAAAAAACGGGGTCCTCCAGCAGAACTCGATAGTTCTCAAGCCCAACAAAAGTCGTCCCTCGGACAAAGGAGGTTTGAAAAAGGCTCTTAACCAGGGAGAGTGCTATGGGATACAGCCGAAAAACAAAAACGCCTATCAATGCTGGCAAGAGAAAAGCATAAGCAGCAACGGTATTTGTAAATCCTCTTCGGTGGCGGCTGGATAACCAGCCGCCACTTTGAGGTGACAGGACCTTTGCAGGCATCGTCTCATCACCTTTTGTTTTGGTTATTTGTACCTCCGCATTAGAGGCTCCAATCTCCTAACAGCATTATCTAGAGCTGTCTTAGGATCGGTACCGTTCCGAATATCCTCGAAAGCCTTGATCGTTATGTCTTCCCATTCCACAAAGCCCGGCGTAACCGGTCTTACAACCGCGGTGTTTGCAAGTTCATAGACGGCTACATGGTAGATGTCCAGCGGGAACTGCTGGTAATTCGGATCATTCTTGATAATCTCAAACATGGCTTCATGGGGAACCAATTGCCCACCGGTCTTGAAACGCCAATCGATGATATCCTCCCGGAGCGTCATGAACTCGATAAACTTGACGGCTGCTTCAATGTTCTTACTCTTGGCGTTTATACCCCAGTGCCAGCTGCCTGTTGGGGTTACCGGCACTCCGCCTTCGAAATATGGATGGGGAGCTAGACCGTAGTCCAGACCAGTGCTGGCACGAGCCTCTTCCGCTGATGGTATACTCCAGGTTCCAGCCACAATCATTCCGATGTTGCCGGCGGTGAAATTGTCCCACACTTCATCAACAGTGATGCCCTTAGGACTGATCTCCCAGGTATTGAAGCAATCGTAATAGAACTGGAAGGCCTTAACCCATGCCTCGTTGTTCAGATAGCCGTCTACTGCTAGTCCGTCAGGACCCACTCCAGACCCACCGCCCAATGATTGAGGCAGCGGAAGCAGCTGATACGGACGGTTGATCTGCTGCCATGCGAGACCCCATTTGCCGGTTGCTGCCTTAATCTTCTTGGCGGCCTCCGCTACCTGTTCCCATGTCCACCGCTGCTCTACATCCATTGGAGGATACTCCAGCCCAGCCTGGTCAAAGAGAGTCTTGTTGTAGAACATCACCTGGGTGGAAGTCTCAAACGGGGCGCTGTACAGCTTTCCATCCCAGCTTCCTGCCGCGATCCCGGCTTCTGTCCATCCGGAGTTTTCAATATCAAAGTAAGGATCAAGGGGCAGCAGGAAGCCTCGTACTGCATAGCTTGCTGTCAAAGGTGAGTCAACATGAATGATGTCGACATCACTGCTCCCGCTTCTCATCATCACTTCGATGGCTTGGATCATCTCCCGATGGGGAATTGCATTTATGTTCAACTTGATACCAGTTTCTTCGGTGAACTTATCATACAGAGGTGCTATCCAGTCGTCGCCTGATGTTCTGATGATGTTCAGCTCAGTTCCAAACGCAAGACCGGCCATCAGGTGTAACAGGATTGCTAACACGATGGAAACTGCTATCTTCTTTTTCAATTCACCATTCCTCCTTAGAAGAAATATGTGAAGCTTTAGAGAAACAGTGCTCCAGCTTCTACGACAGCGTTGACTTTCAGGTCAGAAGCAATACTTATTGCAATAGCCCCACGTCCCTCCTTATCAGACCTTATTGGCAAGGCACAACCCAAAGTAGTTTCTTTTGATTTGTGTACAACAGATACGTTTCTCTTATCAGTTGTGCCCCGCGTCACTTCGTACCAATGTTTTTTCAATCCGTGGGGCTTTCTCCTTTGACAGATATTGCTCTTGGCTTAACAGTTCTAGCTAGATGAGGGAATAGGCCCATAAAGCAAGAAAAATGACCGAAGCACGATCAATGTTCGCAGAATTAACACTGGATAGGGTACTCGTGGGCTAATTGCAGCAACGAGATTCTCACGGAAGCAGTGGGATAAATCTAAAGAGGCATGTATTGGAAAGACACATGGCTTCGTTAGGAAGGCCACGATTCGAAGCAGGCAGGCTGAGATATGTCCTAACCCCCTCCCCAGCAGAGGCATGAATACCAAAACCCCGGCCCCAGCTTATGACAGAGAAACCAAGTGGGAACCCCGGAAGCAGCCTGCTCTTCATACCAGGAGATAGGCTCAGCTCTTTCTACTACCTGGATACGGCCGTTGGGAGGCAAGAAACACAGGAGGGCCGCCATGAGAGTGGTTTTCCCCGTTCCTCCTGGACCAGCACAGACTAGAATAGATGCCCCTGCCCGTATGACCCGCATGAAGTAAGATGCTAGCCTAAGGTCCAGGGTGCCTGCGTCCAGAAGATCCACGACGCTGAGCATCCGGCCCCCTCTTTGATTGAGAGCATTGATTTCTCTAACGACAGGATCCCTTGTCACTGCTCTCACCTAATGTCAAACTCGCAGCAATCCGGCTTTCTGGCTGGCACCGCACAGTCGAATCTTTTCTCTTACAAGCTTAACAACAGCTTGTCTTGCAGTCCGTAAAAGTACTCGAGGGTCTTTAACATTCTGGTCTTCCAGCGTTTGGCGTATACTGCCCATGTACGCAAGACGCACATCCGTACCCACATTTACCTTGCATATGCCGAGGCTAACGGCTTTCCTAACTGCCTCATCCGGTACACCTGTACCTCCGTGCATGACCAAGGGCACACTAGTCTCTCTGCGGATAGCATCCAGACGGTCAAAATCCAGCTTCGGTTCCGCTTTGTAAAGGCCGTGTGCTGTACCGATAGCAACCGCCAGGGAATCTACCCCGGTCTTTTCGACAAATTCCGGAACTAAAGCTGGATCGGTCATACCTGCTTCTCTTTCACTTACACTGAGGTTATCTTCATGCCCCGGTATCTGGCCGAGCTCTGCTTCCACGCTCACCCCTGCCTTGTGGGCCACATCGACCACCCACCTGGTCAAGCGGATATTCTCCTCAAAAGGCAGCCGAGAACCGTCAAACATGACCGATGTAAATCCGTAGCGAATGCCTTTGACTATATTATCCAAATTCCGTCCGTGGTCGAGATGCAGAGCAAAGGGTATATTGGTCCCTTTAGCAGCGGCAGCGGCCAGCCCATGGATATAGTCAAACCCTATGAAATCAATTGTATCCTCGGTGGCCATCAACATCACCGGAGCGTTTTCCGCCTCGGCTGCAGATAGAATGGCCTGAAAATCCACCATGTTGTGGAAGTTGAAGCCGGGGACAGCATAAGAGTTTTCCCGTGCATGCTGAAGCAGCCAAGCTGCTGGAACTAAGGGCATGTCGTTTCCTCCTCATCTACAAGCCTTCTCCAGTATAAATCTCACATTATCTCGTTCCAATGCAAAGGCAGCACCTTCCGTAGCTTTAGACAAGGCCAACAGCAATTCCTGTCACCCGGTTCGCATAAACGCCGAATGCCCAGCAGGAAGCAGCTACTTGCACGTATCTTGTTTAGCAGACCCCCGACTTACTTCCGGAGAAACACGTATTCTCCCACCTTGACCCCTAGATCCCGGGCCACCGGCTCACACTTTGCCTTGAGGAGAAAATATACCGCTCGGTCCCTAGCATTGCTGAGAGCCTCGTAGTTACCCTGTCCTTTGCTGATTACGACATCTGCCTCTTTGAAGACCCTGATGAAATTGGGATGGGCCTTATCCAGCACAAGCCCCGGCTCATCGCAGCCGGTGGAGATAACATTCGCCACCTGGTCCAGTCCCGATGCGACGGCATCCTCTATTGTGGCGTCGTTAATGATAGGTCCGCTGCGCACGCCGTAAAACACCTGAACGCCGTTTCCCACTACTCTCTTGATCTCAGAAATTAGAAGCCGGTCAAACACTGTCTCCCCGGCATTATCCCCGACAACAACAATACTGCTGGCGCCCACCAGGTCTTCCCGCAGGGGCTCAATATGGCAGAAAGCAAATTCCTTGGTCAGTTCCTCCTCTAGGACAGCTTCCAGGTCTACTTCCCTTAAATCGCCGTAGACGCCGGCATCAATTACATTCCCAACTGCAGATACCTTGAGGGCATAAAGCAGCCTGTCATCCTGTTCTTCAATGCCCCTTGCCGCCACTGGATAAACTCCACGGGCAATGCGGATAGTCTCTTCCTTTAGCTTCCTGTAAGCATCCAGCTCACCGGTAAGCTTTCCGACCACTCTATGAACAGCACCCGTAAGCTCTGCTGGGCTTCCGTAGGAATCGTACTCCATCAGCAGCTTGAGGGTTTCGAGGGCAATTTCCCGTTTCAGGTCTAGATCAGCCCCCGCAATTTCCGCAGCTTCCAAAGCCTGCCTCACTGAGCACTGAATACATTCCAGCTGAGGTCTCATAACCAGCCTCCGTAGATTCGTATTGAGTCCTTTCAGTATCCCTACCTACCGTAAAGGATCAGCCAAACAACAGTATAGCACAGCAAGTACCGAAAAGGGGAATATGCTGGGACACTGGATGTATCCCTGCAGTTGATGCTCGAAAACGTCCCAGACATCTTGCTTACTCGTTAATGTAAGGGTGTCTGGGTTTGCAATACATATAGATTACATGATTGCTTCCTACAAGGTAGAGGGCCGCGAGTTGAGTCCGTATAATTGTGTAAAATTGGTTTCCCCATGAAATAAAAGAAGCCATTTCTTGTGTCCCTCGGTTAGAATGAAATTGCAACCATAACATCCTAGAGAGGAGACATCAGAAATGGC
>DUMM01000026.1 GCA_012839845.1 Bacillota bacterium
CATGCCGGTTGTTATCCTGGACCAGCTTAGTATGCACATTGGTGAGCTTTTTGACTTAAGCAAAATACCCTGGGATAACTCACCCAGAAATATCAAGATATTGAACGAAACTATGGCCTATTACATCCTCTGTGACTTCAAAGCCCGATTTTCCAGCACTGCTCCATGAAATTGTTGGCAGGTAGTTGACGGTATGAGAGCGAAATTACTGCTTGGGAATCTAGACTACCAGGAGAACCGCTATCTATGCGTTACGAGAAGTTAGCACACTTGTAACAATCAGGTAACAGAGACATGGTATGATTATCATTGGCCTTATGGCCTGGTGTACTAGGAGTGGCATTTGGCGAGGTAGGACGCCACCCTTGACTGTCAGAAGTCTTGCGGTGATGGTCAAATCCTGAGAAGCCGCTGTCAGCTGTGTCACTGGCTAACCAGCTGCTGTACGCCCGAGAGGAGGCATGGCGTGACCCAGCACCTCCCCTGGGTTTGTGCCCCGACAGATGAACAAAGTCAGCAGAGGAATGGAAAGCGCCAAAGAGAAGCCGGCAGTCACCTATCTGAAATTCACAGTCCTTCCTGAAGTGATTCTCCAACTAGTTGCCGCAGCGACCCTCATGATGTTAGCTGCTGTCGTAGTGTTGATGATCAAGGGAGCCGTTAACGCAGTAATCACCCGGAATCTCGATTTTGGCTTGACATTAGCGGCAGCACTCAACTCCTTGCTGATTGCCGCTGGTGCTGCAGTCATAGCTTTGCCGCTCAGCGTTGTTTCCGCTATATATATAAACGAGCTGGCACGACCGAGATTGGCGGAGGCGTTGTGGATTGTTATTCGGGGTCTATCTGCCATTCCTTCGGTCGTCATTGGTTTTATCGGGATCCTATGGCTACTGCATCATAGTCGCCTCCAAGAACTGTCTTCACTCACGTTTTTCCATGTATCTCTGTTTCTGGCATTGATGGTTTATCCCTCGCTAACGTCCCTTTTAGTAGAGCAGGTGAGGCGAATTCCCACATCTTTACGGGCTGCATCTTATTCTCTAGGTGCAAGCCGTTGGCAGACCATCGTGTACGCCGTCTATCCCGCAATTAAGTCGTGTATTGCCGCTGCGGGGTTTTTGGGTGTTGGGAAAGCAGTGGGCGATACCGCTGTCATACTGCTGCTGTGGCATGCCGCGGCTAAAGTGAGTCCGGCGGCAGTTCATAGCAGCAGACTTCTTACTCTACCGATAGCCATTGTCATGGAAGCCAAGTTGGACAGGCAGCCTTTGGGGATCTACGCAATGGCCGTGCTGCTTATGATTCTTTCCCTGCTCTTTTCCAGTATGGGACGCAGCTTAATGCGCTGCCCTTGGAGGGGACAGGAATGAGAAACAGCATTGATACTGGTGCAGTCATCTGTTCGGTGTTTGCCGCAGTCGCGTTGTTCGGTGCAGGGAGCTTGCTGGCCCTGATGGGATACCTCGTGCTCAAGGGACTGTGGCCTCCGATGAGGGCCTTGGCGGCTCTCATCTTCGCCCACAGCGGTGACAGCCTGCTGAGCATATGGATTCGCAGTCTGTTCCTTTTGCTTGCCGCAACGCTGCTAGCGCTGCCCCTTGCCATAGGAACCGGAATATACCTGAGCGAGTACACCAGGCAGAATCGGGCAAGGGAATTGATTCTTTCCAATATTGCAGGTCTGGGGGAAATGCCCCCAGTAGTCTACGGGCTTGTAGGCTGGGGTGCCCTCGCGCCTTATTTTGGAGAAGACAGGCAAACGCTGGTAATTGTGCTGACAGCGTCGGTTTGGCTGCTGCCGCAGCTGATTGTCGCCGCGTACTGGGCACTGCAAGAGATACCTGTGTCGTTCAGGAGGGACAGCCTGGCGCTCGGGGCTACCCGCTGGCAGACCATCAGGTGGACCTTGATGCCGTACTCAGGGCGTCTGTTGGCTGCGAAAACATTGGAGGGAATGGCCCGAGTTGGCGGTGAAGCAGCACCTGTGATTATGGTCGCAGCTGCTTGGCCTGATTCTTCCAAACAACCCTTACACATTTTGCCGTATTACTTGTACCGCTCGTTGATCGAGGCGGTAGACCCAGCGACCACCCGTCATTTTGGAGCGGCGCTGCTCTTAGTGCTGACATCCGTCTGTTTTCAGTGGGCAGCCTTGCGTTTGCGAAGGACGGGAGTTGTTGCGGGCGATACGCTTCCAGGATTGAGAAAGAGGTAGAAGTTAGCAGTGAGAGACTCCAAACTGGTAGTGCGCAATTTGAGCGTGTATTACGGTGATTTCCAGGCCTTACGTTCCATCAATTTGAGTATCCCCTTAGGCGCGGCAACTGCAGTCATTGGGAGCAGTGGGGCAGGTAAATCCAGTTTGCTGCGAGCCCTTTGCCGTATGAACGAACTGTGGGACAACGTTAGGACAGAAGGCCAGGTGCTTCTAGACGGCCAAGAGATCTACGGACCCGATGTTGATGTGACCGAAGTGAGGCGTAGAGTAAGTCTAATTGCCCGTCATCCGTATCCCTTTCCCAAGAGCATCTTTGACAACGTAGCATACGGTCCCCGGCTACACGGGATTAAGGATAAGAGGAAGCTGGATGAGATTGTCAAGCGAAGTCTAAAACAGGCAGGCTTGTGGAATGAGGTAAAGGATAGGCTGCAGGAATCTGCCCTCAACTTGTCACCTGGCGAAAAGGCCAGGCTCTGTATTGCCCGGTCGATAGCCGTTGAGCCGGAAGTGTTGCTAATCGATGATCCGACCTATCATCTGGACCCTGTATCGGCTGCGAAGGTGGAGGACGTGATCCTGGAGTTGAAGCAGAAGTACACTTTGGTGTTTGCAACCAACAGCATGCAGCAGGCGGGTAGAGTCTCTGATTACGTAGCTTTCCTGTCCGAAGGAGCTTTGGTCGAGTTCGGCCCTACTTCAGAGGTTTTTGCACGGCCAAAGGACAGACGCACCGAAGACTACATCACTGGCAGATTCAGCTAGACTGACTCCAGCCAATGGAGGGGGCTTTAGTCATGACGAGGGAGAGCTTCCATAGGGAATTGCAGAAGATCCAAGCGGAAATGATCAAGATGGGCAGTTTAGTAGAACAGCAAATCCATGAGGCTGTTTACTATCTGAGTACGCAGAATTTGGCCGGAGCTCAATCAGTGCTGGACAAAGACGATATCGTCGACCAGATGCAGATCGCCATAGAAGAACGCTGTATGCGCTTGATTGCCCTGCAGCAGCCTTTGGCCTCCGACCTGCGGACCGTAGTGGCAATTTTCAAGATCACCACTGATGTAGAAAGAATTGGTGATAACGCTTGCAACATTGCCGAACTGGTCTTGAAGATCGGAGAGGAGCCCCTGATTAAGCCCCTGATCGATATTCCCATCATGGCCGAGAAAACCAAGACGATGGTCAGGGACAGCCTGACATGCTTTGTGGAACGGGATCTGCAGTTGGCTGAAGCCGTAATACAGGCAGATGATCCCATTGATGAGATGTATTCACAGCTTTTTGATGAGCTGATCGGCATTGTACTCGAGGGAAGAAGTGAACAGGTTTCCCGTCAAGCTATCAATCTGCTGCTGGTGGCCAGGTACCTCGAGCGCATCGCCGATCACGCCACCAATATTGCAGAACGGGTTATGTATATGGTGACTGGTCAAAGGGTAGACCATATGGACTCCGAATCTGATACTGCTCGGCGCGATGAAGTCGTGCTAGAAAGAGAACACCAGTTTCAGTAAGGGCAACGGCTGGTCGGATATGCTCGGAGCAGCCGAAGATGTGAGGCTGGAGATATCTGTCGGCTGCCTTGGTGTTCTCTGGTGTGCCTACAATGTTGTGTGGAAAGGAGAGACAACGCCGCTTTTTGGGCGGCAGTTGCCCATGGTTAACAGCAAATTGGCTTTGATTCGCACATTTGGCTGTCAGATGAACGAACGAGATACCGAAACCATCAGAGGACTGCTTCAGCAAGAGGGCTATGGGTTTACTGATAACCCCGAAGAAGCAGACCTCATATTGTACAATACGTGCTGCGTGAGGGAAAATCCTGAGAGAAAGGTCTATGGACAAGTGGGCCAGCTGCAGGAGCTCAAGGCCAAGAGACCTGGGCTGATCATAGGAATCTGCGGCTGCATGCCCCAGCAGAAGGAAGAGCTGCCGGTGATGCTGGAGCGCCTTCCCCATGTGGATCTTTTTTTTGGTACTCACAATATCCACCGCTTGCCGGAGCTTCTGCATCGAGTATGCACAACTGGGGAGAGGGTCGTCGAGATTCTAGACGACAGCGACGAACCCATCGAAGGGCTGCCGGCCTTGCGGAGTAACGATTTCAAAGCCTTTGTCACCATCATGCACGGGTGCAACAATTTCTGCTCCTACTGCATTGTGCCTTATGTACGGGGTCGGGAACGCAGCCGTACCCCCGAGGCAGTCCTGCAAGAGATACGCATCCTGGCGGATAGAGGCGTCAAGGAGGTCACACTCCTGGGGCAAAACGTCAATTCCTATGGAAAGGACCTAAAGTCAGACATCGATTTTGCACAACTTTTGGAGCTGGTCAACGAAGTGCCCGGCATCCAGCGGATCCGCTTTACTACCTCTCATCCGAAGGACATCAGCGACAGATTAATCCGCCAGCTAGGCCGCCTGGACAAGGTATGCGAACACCTCCATCTCCCGGTTCAAGCAGGAAGCAACAATGTGCTGCGGCGGATGAACAGGAGGTATACCCGGGAGTATTATTTGGAGATAGTAGAAAAAGTACGCCAGGAGGTACCAGGAGTCAGCATAACTACAGACATAATGGTTGGCTTTCCAGGAGAGACAGACGATGATTTTGCCGACACCCTCTCCTTGGTGGAGCAAGTCCGATTTGATTCCGCTTTTACTTTCATTTATTCACCCCGAAAGGGAACACCGGCTGCCGAGCTGCTGGATCAGGTACCTGAGGAAGTCAAGAAAGAGAGAATCTACAAGCTCATCGAAGTGCAGAATAAGGTGAGTCTGGAGATCAACCAATCACTGGTGGGAAGTGAAGTCGAGGTCTTGGTTGAAGGCACCAGTAAGAGCGATGCCCAGATGCTGACTGGAAAGACCAGGACCAACAAGACAGTCCTATTTGCCGGGACCCGGGAGTTGATTGGGGAACTGGTCAAAGTGAGAATTATTGAAGCACAGACCTGGAGTCTCGTTGGTGAACTGATCTAGAAACGGGTTAGGCAGGGAGGCGCAGTCAATGAAGAATCAGCGGGGGACGGACGCTACGACTAAGAGCTTCACCGCAAATCCTGCACTGCTGGAGGTAGGTAATCGAGAAATATGGCAGCTGAAGCTGGTTACCCGAGACCACATTCCCTGCGGGCGTATTGTCCGCCAGTTGGTGGAGCCGGAGATGTACACCATCCGCTACTTGATCGTCTACGACCCTGAAACCGGCCGCCGGGTGCCGCTGCCGGCTAATACAGTGACAGAGATCACTAATGAAGCGGTTTTCTGCAATATTGACGCGCTGAAGTTTCTGTCCCTGCCCAACCTAAACCTCCCCTTAAGCCGGGCTCAGGAGGAAGAAATCTATGGAATCATCGAGCAAACGCCTTATTGGGTTGAAGAGGCCGCCTTCCTCTTGAGCGATCGGGAGCCTGAGAGTTCAGACTAGATAGGCCCATCCGTGTTCAGTCCGACAATGGTTTTACTGGCCGGTGCGGGACCGCCGGGCTTTTCTCGACAGTGGAGATTATCCCTCTACCAATGAAGACAGATTTGCCTTGAGAAAACCTCTCAAGGCAGTTTTCGTTAATTGGAGCGACCCCGGCTGAGCAGGAGCCGTCGGAGCTGTTGCAGAAGCAGTATCTGGGAAGGGGACCGACTGGGATGGACAACCTCACACCTATGCTCAAGCAATACTACTCCATCAAGCAGCAATATCAGGATGCACTTCTCCTTTTTCGCCTGGGGGATTTCTACGAAATGTTCGGTGCCGATGCGGAAATCGGTTCCCGGATCTTGGATATCGCCTTGACCAGCCGGGAAATGGGCAAAGGCAAGACGCTGCCAATGTGCGGCGTGCCCTATCATGCGGTGGAGAGTTATTTGGCTGCCCTTGTTCGGGCTGGCTACAAGGTGGCAATCTGCGAACAGGTAGAAGACCCAAGAACGGCTAAAGGGGTAGTAAAGCGAGAAGTAGTCAGGGTAGTTACCCCCGGGACCGTCATAGAACCCCAGCTGTTGGAGGATAAAGCCAACAACTATCTGACAGCTGTCTGCCGTCAACAGAGTCACTATGGGCTGGCAGTGGTCGATGTTTCCACCGGATACTTTGCCGTAACGGAGATTAAGGGTGAAGGGGCAGAAGATAAGGTCTGGAATGAACTGGAACGCTTGGCACCGGCAGAATGCCTCTTGGACCCTTCTCTAGATAACGACCCTATCTGGAAAACGGAAGCAGATAGGCGACTGAACTGTGCCGTGTCTTCCTATGATGAACGGGCATGGCGATACGCTCATGCCAGTGATGCGCTGCGATCACACTTCGGAGTCAAATCCCTCGCCTCCTTCGGTTTAGATGATGCAGCTGCTGCGGTTCGGGCGGCGGGTGCTCTGCTCTCTTATCTCAACGATACTCAAAGGCGGATACTCAGCCACATAACTAGTTTAAGTGTATACTCGGTAGAAAGCTACATGTTGATGGAGACAGCTACGCGGCGCAACCTAGAATTGACCGAAACACTTAGGGGTGGAGAGCACAAAGGTTCTTTACTATGGCTCCTAGATGAAACGGTCACCGCCATGGGAGGCCGCCTGCTGCGGCAGTGGGTACTGCAGCCGAGATTGGACAAAGGGGAAATCGTTGAGCGGCTGGATGCAGTAGAAGAGTTGGTCAAGAATACCCCTATGCGGACCAGACTGCGGGAGCAGCTGGCTCGAGTCTACGATATGGAAAGGCTGGTAGGCCGAATAACCTACGGAAGTGCCAATCCCCGGGACCTGGTAGCCTTAGGAAAATCCCTGCAGCAGATTCCTGAACTCATCCGCATACTGGCCGGAGTCGAGGCGCCTAGATTGAAAGAGCTGGGTAGACGTCTGGACCCGTTGCCGGAGCTTACTGATCTCTTGCAGCAAAGCCTGGTTGAATCGCCTCCCGCATCGGTGAGGGACGGCGGGCTCATTCGGCCTGGCTACAGCCAGGAACTGGATCAGCTGCGGACTGCTGCCCGAGAAGGCAAGGACTGGATTGCCGCTTTAGAGGCTAACGAACGGGAAAGAACGGGTATCAAGAGTCTCAAGGTGGGATTTAACAAAGTCTTCGGATACTATATAGAAGTGACCAAGGCGAACTTAGCAAGTGTTCCTGAGTATTACCAGCGGAAGCAGACTCTAGCTAATGCTGAGCGATATATAACTCCGGAACTGAAAGAGAAGGAAAACCTGATTTTGGGAGCTGAAGAACGGGCCATCCAGCTGGAGTACGACCTCTTTCTGGAAATCCGGGAGCAAGTAAAGGCCGCTGCTCCTCGGCTCCTGAGTTTGGCTGGAGCCGTCAGCCAGTTGGATGTCTTGGGAGCCCTGGCAGAGGTAGCCGTGAGGCGCCGTTACTGCCGTCCACAGATCCGGGAGGATATGGTCATCGATATTAGAGCTGGTCGGCATCCGGTCGTGGAGGCCATGCTGCCCCAAGGCCAGTTTGTTCCCAATGACGTTTACCTCGACGACGAGACAGCCCAGCTTCTCATCCTAACCGGCCCCAACATGGCCGGGAAGAGTACTTATCTGCGCATGGTAGCTCTGATAACTCTAATGGCGCAGATGGGATCATTTGTGCCCGCAGATGAGGCTCAAATCGGCCTAGTAGATAGGATCTTCACCAGGGTTGGAGCGGCTGATGACCTCGGGACCGGACAAAGCACCTTTATGGTGGAAATGAGTGAAGTGAACACAGCTCTCAGTCAGGCCACACCCCGATCCTTGATCATCATCGATGAGCTGGGAAGGGGGACATCCACCTACGACGGCATGGCTCTTGCCCAGGCCATCGCCGAGCACATCCACGATGTAACCAGGGCCAGGACGATTTTCTCCACGCATTACCACGAACTGGCTAGACTAGCCCTTACTAGACCTAGGGTCAAGAATCTGCGGATGGAGGTCTTGGAGTCGGGGAAGGAAGTCATCTTCCTTTACAAAGTAGCAGAAGGAGCAGCTGACCGCAGTTATGGTATTCATGTTGCCCGCTTAGCTGGACTTCCCAAGAGCGTATTGGAAAGAGCAAAGTCAGTGCTCCAGGACCTGGAACCGGAACAGCCGTACCAACAGCTCAGACTAGACGCCTTTTTCTTGACCGGGGCAAGTAAAGGTGACAGCATAACCGGCGACAACGCCGGCGCAGTAAAGCAAACCGCAGCGAGTCCATCCGCCTGGCAGGTGCAGCAGGAGCTGGCAGCAGCATCAGATATCCCGGAGGACAGTAGGGGAACCGAGATTCTGCGGGAAATTGAGGCGGCAGACCTGGTTCACATGACGCCCTTCGAAGCCCTCAATCGACTGGTTGAATGGCAAGCCCGCCTGCGCAATAAGGAGAAATAGAGAATGAGTCCAATCATTGTACTGGAGGAAACCATAGCCAACAAGATCGCAGCCGGCGAAGTTGTGGAGAGGCCGGCATCGGTTGTCAAGGAGCTGGTGGAGAATTCCCTGGATGCTGGAGCCGATAGTATCGATATTGAGATCCGAGAAGGAGGCAAAGAATACATCCGGGTGGTAGACAACGGGCGCGGAATACCCTCGGATGAGGTGCCTCTGGCTTTCGAGCGTCACGCCACCAGTAAAATCCGATCAGCCGATGACCTCTTTCGCATCGTCACTTTGGGATTTCGCGGCGAGGCACTGCCCAGCATCGCGGCGGTGTCGGAACTGGAGATGGTAACTAGACCCGAAGAATCTCCTATGGGGACACTGATCGCCTTTTCAGGAGGCAGGCGAACTCGCTTGGAAAGCGTGGGAGCCCCTGCGGGCACGGCAGTTACTGTAAAGAGGCTGTTTTTTAACACTCCTGCCCGGTATAAATTCCTCAATCAAGCAGCCAGTGAAAGGCGTTACGTATACGATATTGTGGGGCGGCTGGCTCTGGCCAATCCCGAGGTCCGCTTTCGCCTAGTATCCGATGGTGAGGAGATCTTTGTTACGCCCGGTGACGGGAACATGGAGGCAGTGATCTGGAGCATATACGGCTCCCGCGTAGGCAAGTATCTCGTTCCCGTTTACAGGGAAAGCGGTCATGTCGTCATCAGCGGTTATATCTGCAGACCAGAAATCCACCGGGGCAATAGGCAGGCAGAGACGTTTATAGTCAACGGTAGAGTTGTGGAAAGCTCCCTCTTGGCCAGTGCCATGGAAAAGGGTTACCAGACTATGCTGCCTCGGCGCCGGTATCCAATTGGAGTGCTGACCTTGACTTTAGATCCCAGTAAGATCGATGTCAATGTACATCCCACCAAGCGGGAGATCCGCCTAAGCGACAGCAGCGAGGTATACAAGCAGGTCCTATTGGCTGTCAAGCACGCCCTGGAGATTTCAATACCTTTTGACCCCTGGGCTTTCCCCGGCTCCGATGAAACGAGCCAAGATGCCGACCAGCCGGGCTTCGTACAGGAAACCCTGGAGCCGCCTATTGTCAAGGAGAGATCAGCAGCGGCAGTCTCCTATGCAACCTCGAGAAGGGAAACCGAAAGCCCGACAGTCCATCGGCACTCTTCCGCAGGCCTTTCCCCTGAGGTGCCGCCAAGAAGGACCCTATCCGATGCCGTACCCAGCCAGTGCGGTGCTGCCGGCACAAGCCCGGCTCGGCACTGGGCCTCCCACCGGATCATAGGGCAGTTTCAAGCAACCTATATCTTGGTAGAGGCGGATAGGGAGCTGCTCCTCATCGACCAGCACGTCGCCCATGAGCGGATCCTCTATGAAGGTTTTCTTGCGGAACTGCAGACCAGCAGCGTAAAGACTCAGCCGCTCCTTGTTCCCCTACACCTGGAGCTGGGACCGGCGGCAGCCGCAAGGGTTATCGAATGGTCGAGGAAACTTGCGGAACTGGGCTTTGAAGTGGAGCAATTTGGCGTAAAGGACTGCCTGGTCCGTTCGGTCCCCGTTGGGCTCACCAGCATTGCAGTAAAGGATCTGGAGGAACTGCTGCTGGGAATCATCGCCGCGGGAGAAACCAGCGATTACCGCCACAATGCTTTAGTCCTCATGGCCTGCAAAGGTGCGGTAAAGGCCGGTGAAGAGCTTACACCTGCGGCAATGCAGGACCTTGTCGACAGTCTGTTGAGTACCAAGAATCCCTTTACATGTCCTCACGGCAGACCTGTAATCGTGCGGCTGGCCCTAGATGACATTCACCGACGATTTGGCCGGCGTTAGACCACTTTTCTTGGTGGGAGTGAAGGGCTTTGCGTCCCATTTTGGTCATTGTAGGACCTACAGCTGTAGGCAAGACGGAGCTGGCGATTGAAGTAGCCAAGCAATTAGATGGCGAGATTATTTCCGCCGACTCCATGCAGGTTTATCGCGGTTTGGACATCGGCACTGCCAAGCCCTCAGAAGAGGAACGGCAGGGGATTCCCCATCATCTGTTGGACGTGGTTGATCCGCACGAGGAATTCAGTGTCGCCGATTATCTGAGGATGGTGGAGGAGGTGCTGGCAGACCTAGCCAAAAGGGACAAGACACCTATTCTCGCCGGAGGTACAGGGCTTTACATCCAAGCAGTCTTGCAGGGATTTGTATTCAGCCCGGGGGGTAAAGATCCACAGCTGCGGGCCCAATTGGAGAAAGTGGCGGAAACCCAGGGCAATGAAGCTCTTCATACAAGACTGGCTCAAGTAGACCGGGAAACTGCGCAGCGGCTTCATCCCAATGACCGCCGCCGAATCATCCGGGCCCTGGAGGTGTTCTATTCCACAGGCAGACCTCTTTCTGAGCACCTCAGGATGCAGGAAGAGCGGAGACCCCGATACAGGTCGGTAAAGTTTGGACTCATCCGCAATCGGGCCCGCCTCTACGAGCGGATCAACGCCAGGGTTGATCATATGATGGAGGCTGGGTTGCTAGAGGAAGTCAAGAGACTTCTACAGCAAGGTCTCAGAGATGATTCCACTGCTATGCAGGCTCTAGGGTACAAAGAATTGGCAGGCTACCTGCGAGGAGAGTACGATTTAGAGGAAGCTGTGCGGCTGCTCAAACGGGATACCCGCCACTATGCCAAACGCCAGCTAACATGGTTTAGGCGGGATAAAGAGATCATATGGCTGGACCTGGACCAATTGACTATTTGTGAAGCAGTACACAAGATTGTGTCCATTTATTGGAGGAATTTTCACATATGAAAGGAAATATGAATGCATGGGGGTGTAACAACAGCAGTCGGGCAGCACTCTAGGAGGAGCATGTATGGCAAAGACAGCAATTGCGTTGCAGGATATCTATCTCAATCAGATTCGAAAGGAGCATATCCCGGTCATTATTTACCTCATTAATGGAGTACAGCTGCGGGGCCTGGTTCGAGCCTTTGACAATTTTACCGTGCTGTTGGAAAGTGATGGAAGGAATGATTTGATTTATAAGCATGCGATTTCCACGATTACGCCCCAAAAGCCTTTCGTTCTGCCCGCATCTACGCCTGGAGAGTAAGCCGCACACAAGCCGCATACTTAAAGAAAGGAGCTGCAGTCAGGAGCTCTTTTCTTTTTTTGTGCCTAGCCATC
Source organism: Bacillota bacterium (assembly GCA_012839845.1). GTDB lineage: Bacteria > Bacillota > Limnochordia > DTU087 > DTU087 > DTU087. The sequence goes on from DUMM01000026.1 coordinate 11,755, forward strand.
AACACATTTACAAGCCTATTTACATATATATGATAAGGCACCGAAAACACGGTAGCCACGGGGTGGGATGATGCATAACCGCAATTTGGCACCGGTGACCCCAGAAGAAGTCCTTGACTGGCTGGAGGAGGGGAGGGTTTCACCGGCAGAAGCCTTTGCCCTTTTTCGAACTCTAGGGCAGCGGGCTGAAATCATAAACAACCAGCCGAAAGATGCCCAGGAAAAGCTAAATGATGTGCTAGTTGAGCTGGATGCCCTGATTGGACTTACGGAGGTCAAACAGCTGGTCCGGGAGATCATCGCTTTCGTGCAGATCCAAAAGCGTCGTTCCGAAGAACGGCTGGTAACCGAGCCCCTGGTGCTGCACACCATCTTTCGGGGCAATCCCGGTACTGGAAAAACCACAGTGGCCCGGCTTCTGGGCCGTATCTTTCGCCACTTGGGGGTGCTGCCCAAAGGACACTTGGTAGAAGTGGAACGGGCAGACTTGGTGGGTGAGTATATCGGACACACAGCTCAGAAAACCAGGGAGCAGATCAAGAAGGCCATGGGGGGCATTTTGTTTATTGATGAGGCGTATTCCCTTGCCCGAGGCGGTGAAAAGGATTTCGGCAAAGAGGCTATTGATACTTTAGTCAAAGCCATGGAAGACCATAAACAGGAGTTTGTTCTTATCCTGGCGGGGTACACCGATGAAATGGACTTCTTTCTCCAAAGCAATCCCGGCCTGCGCTCACGCTTTCCGATCCACATAGATTTTCCTGATTACAATGCCCAAGAACTGCTTGCCATTGCAGAACTAATGCTGGAAAAGCGCCAATACAGACTGAGCGAAGGAGCACGCCGCCGTTTGGCCCTTTTGATTCAAAGGGGCTTGCGCAGCAATTCCTATACCTTCGGCAATGCCCGCACCGTCCGCAATTGGATTGAACTTGCCATCCGCCGTCAGGCTGTGCGTTTGGTGCAAAAGCGAGGCGAGGTGACCAGGGAAGATCTGATGCTGATTGAAGCGGACGACTTCGGGGAGGGACTGTAAGCTTGAGGGCTTGCATGGTCATCGGCAGAGCCAATGTGGGGAAAACCCTGTTTGCTATCAACTTCGCCGCCTACCTCGGAGTCTCGCGGCTGGAGGTAGAATTTACCACTCCCGACGGTGAAACATATCGCCGCACCTTGACTCAAAAGGAGGCCGTTGAGGAACTCACCAGTCCAGAGCCCCACCACACCTTGGGTGTGCAGCGCGTAGAAATCCAGATGCCGGGACTTAAGGGAAAAAAACGCTTCGCCCTATTGGATACCAGCGGCCTTACAGACGGCATTCCCGAAGAGTCTATCATCAGACGAGCCATGGCCCAGACCCTGGCACAAGTCCGCGATGCCGCCATTATCCTTCACCTGATCGATGCCAGCAGCGTAGGCAGGCATGGTGCGGTGGAAGCTCTGGGCCAGGTGGACTGGCAAGTTGCTCAATTTGGCGGCATGCGGACAGGGTATGCTATCCTAGCCAACAAGATGGACCTGCCGGAAGCCGGCGCTGGTCTAGTTCAAATCCGGAGAGAATTCCCCGGACACGTCATCTTACCCATCTCCGCACTGACCAAAGCCGGCTTTGCCGAGGTGAAGCAGTTTGTCTGGCGCCATCTTTGACCTGCCCCTGCCTGACCTATTGCGCTGTGCCCTAGCCTGCTTTTTTACCGGTACGGCCATTAAGCTCATGGATGATTACCTCGATGCTCCTTGCGACAAGATGATGGGTAAGAAGACTTGGGCAGCTGAGCTTGAGGCTGCTGCTTTACCCTACGCGTTGGCCGCCTTGAGCCTAGGTGTGGCAGCCCAGCCGGCGTGGTCGATAACCATCTTTTGGGCTAGCTACGCGTTGGGTATGCGGGGGGACCTAAGCAGGCCGTTGAACCTGGGACTCACGGGATGGCAGGAGGCTTTGATTCTAGCCCTGATTGCCTGGTTGGTTTTCGGGTGGCAGGAAAGCCTTACCTCCTGGGCCGCGATGTTTGCGCTGCAAGCCGTCGATGATCTGATAGACCAGCGGCAGGATCGGCTCACCGGCGCTGTCAATTGGGCTCTGAGGTGGGGCTCGGTGGAAACCGCACTCGCGTGTGCTTTAGCAGTCACTATATTGATCTACTTACATCCATTGAAACTGGTACTAGTCTTCCTGATCAGCTTGGCGGTTGCGGCCGTTCAGGAAAGAGCTTCGAGATCGGAGGGTTAAGCCGGTGGTTTTCCTTATCGTCATGTTGGTCCTCGGCAGCTTCCTGGCAGGTTTTGCTGTTGGACGCCGGCTGGGACTCTCGCAGGGATTCAAGGCAGGCACAGCCTACGGTTTCCTGGATGCAAGGCGGCAGAGCCTTGAAAACGGCCGTTGTCCCATCTGCAGTTCCCACTGCCTTGTCAGCACCGGCGCTGGTGAAAAACTCGCCTCAGGCCCTCCCGGTCCTGAAGGCTGTTCTCCAGGGCAGCTAATCCGTGAAAACGACCCCAGGGAAGCTGAGGGCAGCGAATTTGGAGCTAAAGTTGCAGGATGTCGTCGGCAAGTATTGAATTTGCTTATGGGAGTTCTTTTTTTCTACCGAATGATGCGAGATTACTGTGTAAGGAGGCGTGAAGGCGGCTCGCCTTGCCTTCCTCACCTAAGGTGATGGAACAATTTGCATTGGGTCGGCCGCAGGTTCGATGCAAACTGCTAAACGTATTCAACAGCTGCCACCGTATTTGTTTGCCGAGATAGACAAAAAGATTGCCAAGGCAAAGGCTACCGGAGTGGACATTATCAATTTCGGCATAGGTGATCCCGATCGCCCGACTCCTTCTCATATCGTCAAACGGCTGCAGGTGGCGGTAGAAGAACCCTGGACCCACCGCTATCCGACCTATGAAGGAATGCTGGCCTTTCGGCAAGCAGTGGCCGATTGGTACCGGGAAAGCCGAGGAGTAGAACTGGACCCGGTTTCAGAGATCGTAGCCCTCATCGGGTCCAAGGAAGGGCTAGCCCATATTTCCCTATGCTACGTGGATCCAGGGGACATTAACTTGGTTCCAGATCCCGGCTATCCCGCTTACAGCGTCGGCACTCTGTTTGCCGGAGGCAAGAGCTACAAGATGCCCCTTCTGGAGCAGAATGGGTTTCTGCCGGATCTAGATGCTATCCCTCCAGATATAGCTAAACAGGCGAAGCTGATGTTCATCAACTACCCCAACAACCCCACTGGAGCGGTGGCGCCGAGGGAATTTTACGAAGATGTCGTTGCCTTTGCCAAAGAGTACGACATCATTGTCTGCCATGATGCTGCGTACAGCGAGGTGGCCTTCGACGGCTATCGCCCTGTAAGCTTTCTCGAGATCGACGGAGCTAAGGAAGTAGGCATTGAGTTTCACTCTCTTTCCAAAACTTACAACATGACTGGCTGGCGGCTCGGTTGGGCTGCCGGAAACGCCCGAGTTATTGAAGCTTTGGCCAGGGTCAAGGGCAATATAGATTCGGGGGTTTTTTCTGCAATCCAGCTGGCGGGGATAGAAGCCTTGAAGGGGCCTCAGGATTCGGTAGAAGTTATGAGAGAGGTCTACAGGGAACGACGGGACGTTATGGTGGACGGCCTGCGGGAGCTGGGGTGGCAGATCGATAGACCCAAGGCGACCATCTACATCTGGGCACCTGTTCCTGAAGGTTATACGTCAACGCAGTTTGCCGCCGAGCTGTTGGACAAGGCAGGAGTGGTGGTCACCCCCGGAAACGGATATGGCGAGTACGGCGAGGGGTACTTCCGCGTGTCGCTTTGCAATCCCAAGGAAAGGATTATTGAAGCCCTGCAGCGGCTGAAAGAAGCCGGCATCCGCTATTCCTGACCGATTCATAGCTGCCGCAGCGTAAGGAGATAACGATATGCAGTCAGTGGAGCATCTGATCGACGACGCCAAAATAGCCGTAAGGCCCAAGTGGGAGGAAATAGAGAGGACCAAGCTGGCCAATCAAGCCCGGGTGCTGGAGGCTTTTCAAGACCATCAGGTAAGTGAATACCATTTTGCCGGCAGCACCGGTTACGGCTACAACGACAGCGGCCGGGAGGTCATAGAAGCTGTATATGCTCAGGTCTTCGGCGGACAAGCCGCCCTCGTGAGGCCTCAGCTGGTTTCCGGAACCCATGCCATAGCTACTTGCCTTGCTGCGCTGCTTCAGCCGGGAGATGAGCTGATCTCCCTCACGGGAGCTCCCTATGATACTCTACAGCAGGTCATCGGGGTAAAAGGCGATCTGCCCCGGAGCCTGATCAGACAGGGCATCGCCTACAAAGAGGTACCCCTGGACGAAAAGGGGAGATGGAGCAAAGAAGGAATAGCGGCTGCTGTCACTCCGGCAACCAAAATGGTACTAATCCAGCGCTCCCGAGGTTACAGCTGGCGTCCTGCTCTCGGTATTGGTGACATCGAGGCCATGGTTTCCTTGGTGAGAATAATCAACCCCAGGGCCATCATCTTTGTTGACAATTGCTACGGCGAGTTTGTCGAAACCAAAGAACCATGCCATGTGGGTGCCGACTTGATAGCTGGCTCCCTGATCAAGAACCCCGGAGGCGGGCTGGCAGCAGGCGGCGGCTACATTGTAGGCAGTGCCTCTCTCGTCGAAGCCGTGGCCGACCGGATGACCGCGCCGGGATTGGGCAGCAAACTAGGCCCAACCTTCGGGCTGAATCGCTGGATCCTGCAGGGACTTTGGATAGCACCCCACGTGGTAGGTGAAGCACTGGCTGGAGCAGTGCTGACAGCGAAGGTAATGGAAGACCTCGGTTATTCAGTCTCTCCTAGGTGGAATGAGCCTAGAGGAGATATTGTACAGGCCGTCAAGATGTCAACCAAGGAAGCCCTGACGGCTTTCTGCCGATGCATTCAAGAGGCTTCCCCTATAGACAGCTTTGTTCAGCCAGTGCCAGGGGATATGCCCGGTTACGAAGATCCTGTAATTATGGCCGGAGGGACGTTCGTTCAGGGCTCTTCCATCGAGCTGAGCGCCGATGGGCCGATGCGGCCGCCGTACATAGCCTATCTGCAGGGAGGCCTGTGCAAAGAACACGTGGAACTGGCCCTCCGACGAGTTGTGCAAACCTTTGTGTCAAAAAGCGAAGGTTCTGCATAAGAAGGAGTAGCTGCGGCTGCGTTGCTTGACATCTAGGGCAAGTTTGTTAAAATGTTCTTGTCAAAGCAACAAGCGAAACCACAACCAGTGGAAAGGTGGAGAGACTAGAAGGGGGCTGGGAATGTAAATGAAAAATGCTTTGGGGCGTCACGTCCTGTGCGAGGCGTACGGATGTGATCCTAAGGTATTGGACGACAGAGAGAAAATCGAACAGATCATGATACAGGCGGCACAGCATGCCGGGGCTGAAGTGCGCGAAACAGCATTTCACAAGTTTGCACCGCAAGGAGTTAGCGGTGTGGTGGTTATCTCTGAATCCCACCTTGCTATTCACACCTGGCCTGAGTACGAGTATGCCGCCATTGACGTTTTTACGTGCGGCAGCAGAGTGGACCCCTGGAATGCGCTGGAGTACATGCTTAAGCATTTCAAGGCCAAGGATTCCGACTCCTCGGAGATAAAGAGGGGAGTAATTATGCAGGGAAAGGTGATGAGGGCATACGCCACCTGAAGAGGAGGCGAGGCTGAGGCTATATGTGCGGCTCCGAAGCAGATAGTTTTAAGTGATATGCCCTTACCGTTCTGCGTCTGAAAGACGAGACGGCAAGGGCATATTTAGTTTCTCAAAGGCGCGAAGTCGAGGGATTGAAGGATTTGACGTATTTGTGTTGAATTGTACAATTTGGTAGATACTGATAATACAGCATGCTTTTTTTGCGCCGAGGGAGTGGTCATGTTCATGGGTAGTGCCTTGCCGATCAACTATCACTACGATGGGTTCAAGGCTTTTCAGGACTTGCCCGACGAGGATATCGTGAAGCAAGCCCAGGCTGGCCACCAAGATGCAGTTGATTATCTGCTGTACAAGTATCAGAAGCTGGTCTACATATGGACTCGACCCTATTTTCTGCAGGGAGCAGAAGATGATGACCTCCTGCAGGAAGGGATGATTGGACTGTATAAAGCTATTCGCGATTTTACTCCTGGTTCCTCATCCTTTTGGTCCTTCGCCAAGCTGTGCATCACCCGTAATATCATCAGTGCCATCAAAGGCACAACTAGGCAGAAACATATCCCCCTGAACTCCTACACATCATTGCATAAGCCGATCTATGATGCCGATGGAGACCGCACCTTAATGGAGGTTCTTTCCAACAACCAAGTCGACGATCCTGAGGCCTTGGTCATTGATCGGGAAAGACTTCAGCACACCCAGCGCTACATTAAAGAAGTGCTGAGCGATTTTGAGTATAGAGTCTTCAAGCTGTACATTAATGGTCTGTCTTACAAGGAGATGGCCGAAGAGCTGGGTACCCATACCAAGTCTATTGACAACGCCCTCTGCCGAATTAAGGCCAAAATTGGAAAATACCTGTAGTCGTTCTGGGAAAAACCGTGGAATTGTGACGGCAGGGGTTTTAGGCTGTTCGAAGAAATATACCTAATGCTGACTGCCTTTGGTCTCAAGCGAAAGCCTGAGCTTGATTAAGAAGGGGGAGAAAGGCGCGTCAAGAGTTTACAGCGCCGCATTTATGGCTTGGACAGCTCTGGCCATCAATTTGCTCTTTGCAGGCCCAGTTGCTTTTTGGACTTACAGCGATGCTAAAGGGCGTGATGCCAATCCTATTCTGTGGGCCGCTACCGCCCTGATAGTTGGTCTTTTTTTTCTAGGTCCATTGGGTCCCGTCGGCACAGCCATCGTCTTGATTATATACCTTCTTGTGCGACCTAAAGGTGCTATGCGCATCTGCCCCTACTGCAAGAAAAAAGCCCTCCACTGGCTGGCCTTTTGCCCCCACTGCAAAAGTGCGCTGAAAAGGGACTGCTACCGCTGTTTTGCCGCCGTGGATGTCGAGGAGGAATTTTGTCCCCACTGCCACACCAAACTAAGCTGATGAGTCAAACTCCGTCCTTCGTTCAGAGGTTGGCATTTGCACAGCCCGGAAAGAGCTGACAGCGGGGGAGGTGCAGTTGAGTGGTGACGAAATGGGAGATTATTCTGCGGCTGGTACTGGCGGTGGCCGCCGGGGGCCTAATTGGCCTTGAGAGAGAAATCCACGGCAGAGCCGCAGGATTTCGTACTCAGATTCTCGTTTGCCTAGGTTCGACATTAGTTATGCTGATTTCTATATACGGTTTTGAGACGGCCGGTGTAAGCACCGCCCCAGACCCAGCTAGACTCGCCGCCCAAGTGGTCAGCGGTATTGGTTTTCTCGGTGCTGGCACTATTCTAAGGGAAGGTGCCAGTATCAAAGGGCTGACAACAGCCGCCAGCCTCTGGGTTGTGGCGGGGATCGGCCTGGCCCTTGGGGCTGGGTTCTACTTGGGAGCGGTGGTGGCCACTATTCTCGCAGTTCTCACCCTGGTCAACAGGTTGGAGAAATACTTGCTCCCCCATGACGAGCGTTCTCTGCGGCTGCACATCGCTGACCAACCCGGTCAGTTGGCGGCTGTAGCTACGCTGCTGGGCCAAAAACGGGTCAACATCCGCTCTATGAACGTAGACACGACCGATGATGGGGAATGCCACGTGGAGATGAAAGTGGAGACCCCCCACAATCTGCGCCTGGAAGTGCTTATGCAGGAATTATCTGCTCTACCGGAGGTAAAGGAGATTTCTTGGCAATAGTGGGAGGCCGAACGGTGAACATCCTGGTAACGAACGATGATGGAATCAGCTCCAAGGGACTGCGGGAACTGGTAA
>DUMM01000027.1 GCA_012839845.1 Bacillota bacterium
ACATCTGTTGGAAGACTATACACCTGAAGAGCTGGTTAGTCCAACGGAGTTCTTGAGGCACCCCATTGGCACCGGCGCTTTTAAGTTCGACCGGAAACAGCCAGGTAGTTTTGTCCGTTTGGTGGCCGGCTGGGTACTGGGGCCCGACGGAGTGCGGCAAAAGGACGGCATGAGGCTCAGCTTTACCATCGACGTTGATCCCCATCCCGTCAGGCAACAGATCGCCCTAGTGGCTCAGCAAGCTTGGCAGGCCATAGGTTGCGAAGTGGGCTTGGAACTCTATGAGTACAGTGTAATACAATCGCGGTCTCGTAGTGCTCAACCTGCCTTTGATGCAAACCCCAACTGGTTGGTAACACCGGCAGATCCCGATATATCCACATATTACCTGAGTACCTCGGGTGGCAACACTTCCAAATGGGCCGATCCTCGGGTGGATGAACTACTGATGCAGGGCAAGGCAGCGCTTGACCAGGAAGAAAGGGCCAGGATTTACTCAGAGCTTCAGAAGATCATTGCTGAGGAATGCCCAATCATCTACCTCTACTATCCGAAGGAAATTCGAGTCATGAATGCGAAACTGCATAATTTTGCCCCTGTGGGGTACCGGGATGCATTGGTTTGGGCCCACAAGATCTGGAAGGAATAGGCTCAGCCATTCAGGGTAATTGAGGTCCCCCGGTCAAGCCCGGGGGACCCTTTAGGAGAGGAGTTTGGGGCGGCACAATGGGACGGTACATCGCCAAGAGACTTATGCAAACCTTTGTCTTGCTTTGGCTGATAACAATCATAACCTTTGGCCTGATCCTCTCGGCACCTGGAGGCCCTGCAATTCTTATGGAACCAGGAATAACAGCGGAGCAAATGGAGCAAATGAGGCAGGCTTTGGGGCTGGACCAGCCGGTTCACATCCAATATATACGCTGGTTTAGGAATCTGTTGCGAGGGGATATGGGGGTTTCTTACACCTTAGGAATGCCGGTGTCTGAACTGATTGTTTCAAGGCTACCGGCAACTATTCTTTTGTCTGCTGCCGGTTTTGGCCTTGCTATATGTGTTGGTGTTCCGCTAGGAATCCTGGCGGCGGTGAACCGGGGTGGAACGATAGATAATCTGGTCACTGTAATCAGCTTTTTTGGTATTTCGGTGCCGGTCTTTTGGTATGGCCTTATGCTAATTATTGTGTTTGCCGTAAATCTAAAGTGGTTGCCGGCGGGGGGAGCGATGACGGTAGGAGAATCATCGATGCTGGATGTCTGCAAGCATCTAGTGCTGCCTGCCCTAGTAATTGGGACAACTAATATGGCTCAGATTACCCGTTATACTCGCTCGGCAATGATTGATGTACTTAATGCCGATTATATTCGCACTGCGCGGGCGAAGGGACTATCCTCATTCCGAGTTCTATTCAAGCACGCCCTCAGAAATAGCATGATTCCGGTCATAACAGTGATTGGGCTCTTGATGCCTCGGCTTGCAGCAGGCTCTGCAGTAACTGAACAGGTTTTTGCCTGGCCGGGCATGGGGCAGTTGGCAGTGAGAGCAGCCTTCCAGCGAGATTACCCTACCATCATGGGTGTAACACTGGTGGTGTCGGTAGTAGTTGTACTGAGTAATCTCCTGACTGATATAGTCTATGCCTGGCTTGATCCGAGAATCAGATTTGACTGAAGCGAGGGAAGTACATTGTCTGTAGAGATGATGACGGCAAAAGGTGAGGTTGCTCCCAGATCAGAATCCAATTGGGCCCGGGCATGGCGGCGCTTTCGTCGAAACCGACTGGCGTTGTTCTCGCTGATTGCCCTTCTAGCCATGCACGTCGCTGTTATCTTTCTGCCTAGTTTTCTGAAACATGATCCTAACACCATCAGTTTATTTGACCGGTTCTTACCACCGGGTGCCAAAGGTCATATCTTGGGCACCGACGAGATGGGCCGAGATGTACTGGCCCGGTTAGTCTATGGAGGTCGGGTTTCACTGGGAATTGGCTTTTCAGCAATGCTGGGTTCGATTATCATCGGTACCATTTGCGGCGCTGTGGCCGGGTTTTGGGGTGGTTGGGTGGATGTAGTCATTATGCGCATTACAGATGCCATGCTTTCTTTTCCCGTCTTTTTTATCCTTCTCACTCTGCTCACCATCTTAGGAACTTCGATTCAAATGATTGTGTTGGTGATTGCGCTCACTAGTTGGATGAATGTGGCTAGGATTGTTCGGGGTGAAGTCCTGCGGGCCAAGTCGTCGCAATATGTGGAAGCTGCCATTGCGGTGGGAAACTCCAATCTAGCGATCTTGGCCAGACATATTCTGCCTCAATGTATACCTTCGATTATTGTGGCTGCGACTTTAGGTGTGGCTTATTCCATCCTAACGGAGTCGTCTCTTAGTTACTTAGGGCTGGGTGTAAAGCCTCCGACACCCAGCTGGGGAAACATGTTGAGCAGTGCTCGCTCGTACATTTGGTCAGCTCCGCACCTAGTTATGTATCCGGGGTTGCTAATCTTTGTGACAGTCTTGCTCTACAATGCTTTGGGTGATGGACTGCGAGATGCACTGGATGTGGCAGCACACCGGTAGTGGATAACTTCTGCGAAAGGGGGATCAGAATGAGGATCTGTTACTTGGGAGTCGAGGAGAGAAGGCAATATCTGCAGGCGTTGGCTGCACCGGGAACCATCGTGGACAATATGGCTGACTATGTACCGAAAAACCCGAAACCCATCAGCATCGAATCGCTTTATGAGGAGTATATGTCCACTCCCCGGCTATTCGAGATGGTTGTTGAGGCAGAAAGACGTGGTTTCGATGCTGTCTTGACTGGATGTTTTGGAGACCCTGGAGTAGATGCGGCCCGGGAGTTAGTCAGCATTCCAGTTATCGGGCCCGGTGAAGCATCACTGCATACAGCTTGTATGTTGGGTTATCGGTTTTCGATCATCTGTCCCATTGACACTACAGTGCGGCCCACCCGCATTCAGGTGGTGAAAGCGGGCCTCGAGTCACGGTTGGCTTCTCTGCGGTCATTGAACGAGTCGATAGTCAGCATTCGACAGGGTTCGGAGGCGACCTATAGGAAGTTGCATGACATTGCACAAGCTTGTGTAAAGGAAGACGGTGCTGATGTGGTCATTTTGGGATGCGCAAGCTTGGCTTTCGCTTTTGGCGACCGTTTGGCCAGTGAAGTAGGTTTTCCTGTGATCAATGGATTGAAGCTCTCCCTGAAGATTGCGGAGATGTTGGTGGGAGCAGGTCTATCTCACAGTAAGCTGGCTTATCCGTTTCCGCCCAAGCTGCAGGAACATGGGTTGTTGGGACACGATGCTAGACAGTAAACCGTCTGGGAAGAGGTGTGACAATGACCTCCGACAGGATTACTAAGGTGGAGACCGCAGTCGTATCCATGTGTGACAATACCCTGGCCACCTCCTATGGACCGTCGGTCAAGGTCAGAGACCACGTATTTGTCAGGATTTGGTCATCAACGGGGGAGTTTGGTCTGGGAGAGGCTTCCCCCCTGCCCCATTTTACTGGTGAAATGGCAATGCATATTCACCAGGTGATTGACCAGATCCTCGGTCCCAGCCTGATTGGCCTCAATCCGCTGGATTTGCAGATGATCGATACTGTCCTTGCAGAGCGGCTGCCAGGGCACAGTACTGCCAAGAGTGCGCTGGTTACAGCAGCCTATGACCTAGCAGGCAAGCTTTTAGGCATGCCGGTTTGGCGTCTCTTGGGGGGCAAGTGGCGATCGGAAGTGGAGTTGGCTGCCGGAGTAGGCATCAGCTCAGTTGAGACGACTTTGGCCGAAGTTGAGGGATTGGTGGCTCAGGGGATCGGCACCATTAAGCTAAAAATCGGCAAAGATTACCGGCGTGATATAGCGGCTATCTACGCAGTGCGGGAGAAGTTTCCCCATCTAAATATTCGAGCCGATGCCAACCAGGGATATACTCCGAAACTGGCCATGAAGGTGCTGAAAGAGTTGGAAGCTGCTGATCTTCAGTATGTGGAACAGCCAGTGGCAGCGGATGATCTACAGGGGTTAAGGCGAGTCGCATCTGTGACCTCTATCCCAATTGCCGTTGATGAAGCTCTGTATTCTCTGAATGACGCCATCAACTTGGCTGTTTATGGAGCAGCCGATGTTTTCGTGATTAAGCTAATCAAAACAGGCGGAATTAGACGGGCAAGAGCTATTATGGATCTGGCTGCCTGTCGGCAGATTCCGTGTGTCTTGGTAAGCCCTTACGAAGGCTATGTGGGTATGGCAGCAGACGTCCATGTGGCAGCTACTGGGTGCAACTGTCAATGGGCCGCGGAGTTGGGATTGGGCGTACCGGTGGAGGGAGAACCTTGCACCGGTTTGTCCTTTGACGGCGGCGTAGTGCAGGTGCCAGACCGGCCTGGGTTAGGCGTTGAGTTAGTTACGGATATTTTTGCTGGTAGCAGTGGTTGAACAAGATAGTAAACACAGTAGTATAGACTACTAAGGAGGAGACTGATGATGAACGAAATTACTGCACTGGAACGGGAATTACTTGAAGGACTTTCTGCAGAGGAACTGATGCGCCACGTCCACACTTTGTGTCAGTGGGATAGGACCTCATCCACGAGCGGTGAGTCTATGGCAGTCGACTACATCGTCAAAGAGCTGCAGGAAGCGGGAATACCGGTCTTGGTTCATGAGTTTGAGGCATATCTAAGCTTTCCTAAGAAAGCATCAGTGGAGATAGTTGGGGAGTCAAAGTGTGGCAAATATACAGAGATAATTCAGACCATCCGGGCCAAGACCAGGGCCTTTTCTGGGACAACTCCGCCAGAGGGCGTAACCGGCGAGGTAGTATACGTTCCCGGCGGTTCCGACATGTTCACTGATTTCGATACAAAAGACAGATTGGAGCAGCAACAGCTGGCAGGCAAGATCGTGATGAGTGAAGGTGGCGGTCGACAAAACATGATGACCGCTCATAGACTAGGCGCAATAGCCTATATTCACATGTGGCCTAGTGGAGAAGACGTGCTCCATGAGGGTATTGTCTCACCGGTTTGGGGAAGTCCCAACGCCAGTACTATCGATAGTATTCCCGACATACCAGTGGTGACTATCACCAACAGTGATGGTGAACTGATCAAACGGAGAATTGCTGAAGAAGGGAAGTGTGTTCTAAACGTAAAGACTGAGGTTGAAACCGGCTGGCGCTGGTTGCGGATGCCCGAGGTGAGAATTCCGGGCAAGACCGAGGATTTTGTTCTCATCGGTGGGCACATCGATTCTTGGCACCTGGGTGCCACCGATAACGCGACTGGAAATGCAACCTGTATTGAGCTAGCCAAGCTATTCTGGCGTTATCGGGATAAACTGAATCGGGGAGTTAGAGTCGCCTGGTGGCCAGGGCACTCCACTGGGAGGTATGCAGGGTCAACTTGGTACAGCGACAATTTCTGGTTTGATCTCCACGATCACTGTGTTACCTACATTAATATCGATTCTCCAGGACCCTTGGGTGCAACGGAATACTCTCTAGTGACTGGTGTGGCTGAGAATGCCAGCTTTGCCAAACATGTAGTGAAACAACTTACCGGCCAGTGCCCCGAGATTGAGCGCCCAGTCCGGGCAGGAGACCAATCCTTTTGGGGTCCAGGAGTTACTTCCTTGTTTATGCTGCTTTCTGAATTGCCGGCGGATAAGAAGGCTGCTGTAGGTGGTAGTGGAGGAGGCTGGTGGTGGCACACAGAGCAAGATACAGTGGACAAAGTGTCACCGGAAGGGCTGCTGTTGGATACCAAGATCTACGGATTAGCTGCTTTCAGAATTTGTGCAGCGGAGCTCTTACCTTTGAGGCCGGTGGACACCGCCTCTGAACTACTTGGAATTGTCGATGGGTTGCAGGCGAAGGTCGGTGACTTATTTGACTTCACTCAGCTGCGTAGGGAGCTGGCAGACCTGGAAAAGGCTTTAGGTGTTTTGGAGGATGTGCGAACAAGAGCGGCAACTCTGACCCAGGAGCAAAGGGCAATGTTTGACCGGACAATCAACCGGACCCTGAAATTCCTTACTCCTATCAACTATACAGTTTCAGGGATGTTCGAGCATGATCCGGCTGTTCCCACACCGGCGCTGCCGGGTTTGGCGCCGGCGGCAAAGTTGAAGAAGCTGGGGCCGAATAATCCCCAAGCCAAGTTCCTCAAGACTGGTCTGGTGCGCCAGCTCAATCGAATCCGCTATGCGGTGCGCTGCGCAATGCAGGTGGTTACGGCTTATCTTGAGACAGTAGCTTAAGAATCTTGAATATATAACATGAAGGCAGTGCTGAACGCCTCAGCACTGCCTTGCTGCATTTATCGGTAATGCCGCAGCCAAGCGGCATTATTTTCATCTTCAAGGCCTTTAGTTACGCTGCGTGGGCTGGCTTATAGGTTCTTGTAGCAGAACCACCAATCCCAGCACTCGAATTTGCCGGCTTTGGCATCTTCCAGCCGGGCTTGAGCATCCTTAACATTGTTGGCCGGCGGGATAATAACCTTATCGCCGATGTCTTGGTTGTTGGGCCAGTTGGCCGGCAGGGCCACCTTGTGCTGCTCATGAGTCTGCAGAGCCTTTAGCGCCCGGAGGATCTCATCCATGTTCCGCCCGATCTCCTGCGGATAGTAGAGAATTAGGCGGATGACACCTTTGTCATCGACGATGAATACTGAGCGGACGGTGTTGGTTCCTTTACCGGGATGGATCATTCCTAGAGCGCTGGATACTTTGCCCAGGTCGTCGGCAATGACCGGGAACTGGATATCTACGCCGCGCTTTTCCTTAATCCATTCGATCCACTTAATGTGAGACTGTACTTGGTCAACCGACAGGCCGATCAGCGAGCAGTTCAGCGCCTCGAATTGATCCCGCAGCCGTTCAAAGGCGATAAACTCAGTGGTGCAGACAGGGGTAAAGTCTGCTGGATGGCTGAACAGCACAAACCATCTGCCCGCGTAATCATCAGGGAGTTTCTTGATACCCTGGGTAGTGACTACCTCCAGCTCAGGAAAACGGTCACCCAACAACGGCAGTCCTTGACTCATTGAACAACCTCCTTAACGGTACCTATTATTTGAGAGGAATAATTATCACTATCGTTCGTACCCAGTTTATCAGAAAGCTAAACATGATTCAACCCCTCGGCGCAAAAAACAGCCGCATGCGGATGTTCGGTACGACTGATGGGATGTGTTTTCCCCCTGAAGGAATTTGCTGCCCGGCGGAGAATATTGGCAGGGCAGACGAAAGGTGGAGGTCCTAATATGGCAAGCAATCTAGTTAAAGAGTTCACCGAAGATAACTTCGAGACCGAGGTGCTGCAGCGGCCCGGCATGGTAGTAGTGGATTTTTGGGCAGAATGGTGCGGTCCGTGCCGCCGGCTGACGCCCATAATCGAAGAGCTGGCGGAGGAGTATGCCGGCAGGATTACTGTGGGCAAGCTGAATGTGGACGGGGCCCAGCGGATAGCCGGTCAGTATGGGATTTTGAGCATTCCTACATTGGCCTTTTTCGTTGACGGCAAGCCCGTGGATCAAATGGTGGGGCTGCATCCCAAGGATGTCATCAAGAAGAAGATCGAGGAACTGATAGTCTAGAAGGTTCTCCAGATTTTGTACAGCATATACAGGCTTAGGTGGGAGTGATTCAGCACCGCCTAGGCCTTTTTACTGTCCTCTTTCCACATGTATGCCAAGGGCAGGGCCTCTACCCGCCGGGCTGTTATGCTTTTGGCATTTCCCCTTTGTTCCAACGTTCCCCAGACCAGCAAAGCCGGTTCGGTAAAGATGATATGCCCGTATTTTTGATACACATCTTCAAAAACCGTGACATCGATCATGCCGAATTCATCCTCCAGGGTGAGAAACACCACGACGCGGCCGCTTTTGGTAGGAGGCCGGTGGGGCCTAATTACGATCCCGGCAGCACAGACCTTCGTTCCGGGGGCGGTTTGTTCCAGCTGGCGGCTGCTGGCTGCCCGGCGCTTGTTCAAATATGGACGGAGAAAGGCCATCAAGTGGCTGCTGACACTAAATCCCAAAACGGCGTATTCCTGCAGGAATTTCTCCCTTGGGGAGAAATCCGGCACCTGCTGGGAACTACTTTGGTGCAAGAAGTCAGCTGCTTCTTGGGAGAAGAGGGAAAGCTGATCTCCGCCTGAGGTCAGTTCGTAGATTTTCTCTAGATCCCAAAGCAGCTGGCGCCGATTGGGATGGAGGGAGTCAAAGGCCCCGCAGAGGATCAAATTGGCGGTGATGTCTCTGTCCAGTTGAGTTCTCTGGCAAAAATCCATCAAAGACCGATAGGGAACTTCAGCCCGCTCGCTGAGAATTTTCTTAAGAGATTTTTGATCCATCTTGGCAACTTGAGCCAATGACACCCTGATACCCAGCCGGGGCTCTGTTTGGCCCCTCTCGCTGTCGCCCCGGAGTTCTTCGACGGTAAACCGATCGGTACTTATGTTGATGTCCGGAGGCAGGATAGGTATATTCCGCCGCCGGGCCTCTAGGCAGATGGTGTTGGGGGGATAAAACCCCATAGGTTGGTTGCTGAGAATAGCGGCATAGAAATGGGCAGGATAGTGCTCTAGAAGATAGCTGGTTTTGTAGGCCGTATTCCCAAAGGCAGCGGCATGAGCCTCGCAAAAGCCGTAACCGGCATAACCTACTATATACGAAAAAATGATCTCAGCTACATCGGGCTTAACGCCGTTGGCCACAGCCTTGGCGATAAAATCCCGACCGATGGCATCCATTTCCTTCTGAGAGCGGAAGTGAGTCATTACCCGCCGCAGCCGGTCGGATTCGCCGGGGGTAAAACCGGCGATTTCGGTAGCGATTTGAATCACCTGTTCTTGATACAGCACAACTCCATAAGTTTTAGCCAGGATCGGCTCCAGGGCCGGATGGATATAGGTGGGCTCTTCTAGACCGTGCCGGCGGGCGATAAAGGGCTCCACCATGTTGCCCTTAATAGGGCCGGGCCGGATCAGGGCTACACTGGCAATAATATCCTCGATATTTTCTGCCCCCAGCCTTGCCTGCAGAGCCCTCTGGGCTGGGCTTTCCAGCTGAAAGGCGCCGATGGTTTTCCCTGTATTCAGCCGCCGGTAAGTGGCCTCATCATCTAAGGGGATCTTTTCATAGCAAAACTCCGGCGTGCCGTTATTGCCTTCAGCATAGGAATTGATGGAAATCACAGTATCTTCCACTGCAGATAGAGTCCGCAGTGACAAAAGATCTAATTTGATTAATCCCAGATCTTCGATATCGTCCTTATCGAACTGGGTGATCAGTACTCCCTTAGCTGCTGGCTGCAGGGGAGTGACAGCTGTTAGTGGTTCCCGGCAGATGACCAGCCCCCCCAGGTGAGTGCCGATAAACCGCGGGAAGCCTGCAGCTTTCTCGCAAAGGTCGAAAAGTTGCTTGTATTTCCAAAAGGGCACCTTGCTTTTTCGCAGCTCCGGAAATTTATCCAATGCGTCCCTCACGGCATCGGCCGGCAGGTGGGGGAAACGCTTTGCCAGGCTGTTTATCTCCTCCGGGGGGAACCCCAGTGCTTTGCCGAAGTCCCGCAGGGCAGAGCGGGCCCGGAAGGTGTTAAAAGTGCAAACTGAAGCGACATGTTCCTCTCCGTACTTAGCGTAGACGTATTTTGCCACTTCATCTCGGTAGCGGGCATCGAAATCTATGTCGATGTCGGGCTTTTGAGCCCGCTCCAAGCTCAAGAACCGCTCAAACAAAAGCCCCCGGGCTATTGAATCAACTTCTGTAATCCCCAAGCAGTAAACGACTGCAGAATCGGCAGCGGATCCCCGGCCGGCGTAGCGGATGCCCCGCTTTTTGGCAAAGCAGGCAATATCCCACATAACGAGAAAGTAATCTTCTACCTGCAGCCTGGTGATGATATTAAGCTCATGTTCTAACCTCTCCCGGACGGCTGGAGCAACTTCGCCATAGCGCTCCACCGCCCCTTGATAAACAAGTTCCCTTAGGTAAGCCGCAGCCGATTTCCCCTCGGGGACGGGAAAGGCGGGGAAAAGGGATTTTTCCAGATTTAGAGCCGGTTGGCAGCGTTCAGCAATTTCCAGAGTTGCGGTGAGGGCTTTTGGATAAGATGCAAAAAGTTCTTCCATTTCCGCCGGAGATTTTAAGTAGTTTTCCGCGTTGAGCCGCCGCTCAGGGTGGATGTCCTCTAGTTGGGTTAGAGTGCGGATGCAGGTCAGGGTATCGTGGAGGGGGAAATCAGACTTTTGAACATAGTGGACGTTGTTGGTCGCAACAGTCCTAAGCCCCAGTTCTTCAGCCAGCTCCGCCAGGGCCCGGTTGAGATGGGCGGTATGGGGGAGGAGATCGTTGATCAATTCCAGATAGAAATTATCCCGGCCGCAGATGGCAATATATCGCTCCGCGGCAGCCCGGGCAGCATCCATCTTCCCCTGCAGGATCAAAAATGGCACCTCTCCTCGGCGGCAGCCGGAAAGAAAAATCAAATGCTGGTGGTACTCAGCTAGAGCCCGAAATGATACCCTGGGATCTAGTCGATTGCCGTGCTGATAGGCAGAGGTCAAGAGTCTGCACAGGTTGGCATAACCCGCTGCATTTTCTGCCAGGCAGATGAGGTGATGGCCGTTTTCCAAAGTCAGCTCTGCTCCCTGAATCGGCTTAATCCCCGCGGCAGCCGCGGCTTTGCAAAACTGCACAGCAGCGCTCACGTTATTGTGATCGGTAACAGCAAGAGCCGGCATTTCCAGTTCAGCTGCCTTCTGCACTAAGTCAGGTATGGAGCTTG
>DUMM01000008.1 GCA_012839845.1 Bacillota bacterium
AGCCCGAGGCGGGTGAGTATCTGAAGTGTTCTATCGGTCTATGTTGATCAATTAAATGACGATGATTCCCGGCAGACTAGAAGATAGTGAAAAAATAAAGATACACAGGCAGCAGGAATCAAGCGCAGTATAGAGAATGTAACAATGAGTTAACCGTTCCCGATTTTTGTTTTGTGTACAGCAAAATGTAATCGATACCACAATTCTCCAGGTGTTGCAATCATGGCGAAAAGGCGCGTGACCATCAGGGATGTAGCCAAGAAGGCAGGAGTTTCAACGGCTACAGTCTCCCGAGTCCTGAATAACTCCAGGAGAGTGCATTATAGGACCAGGCGGCTGGTGGAAGACGCCTGCCGGGAGTTGGGTTTCTACCGGGATCCCATTGCCGCTGCTCTAAGAACGGGCAAGAGCAATACTGTACACCTTCTAATTGAGAGGTTTGACGGCAGCTTCATACCGGATATCCTGGTTGGCATTGAAAGCAAGGCAGACCGTGAAGGCTATAGGCTCTTGGTGAGCAAGCTGGATACTGCTCAGAAGGACGTCTGGGAGCCGGGGAATCAGTATATCGATGGGATTATTGTTATATCAGACGCGGTACATAACCTCAACCTCAGTGAAGTGGCAGGTCAAGACAACTTGCCTCTCATATGTGTCTATAGCTACAGTCAAGATCCTGGATTCCCCTGTGTGCTGCCCGACGACTACCAGGGCGCCTATTTGGCGGTACAGCATCTAGCTGAAATTGGCTGCAAGGGTGTGGCGTTTATCAGCGGGCCGCCTGATTGGCCGGCCTCCCAAGATCGATTGCAGGGGTACAAACAGGCGGTAAAAGACTTTGCGCTGAGGGAGGACCCCGACCTGATAGAAGTGGGCGACTGGACGATGGCTAGCGGCTATGAAGCATGTCGGCGGCTTCTTGAAAAGGCTGCATTTGACGGTCTCTTTGCAGGTAATGATCCCATGGCGGTAGGGGCTATTGATGCGTTGAGAGAACACGGTCTTGAAATTCCGAAAGATGTGGCGGTAGTTGGTTTTGACGATGACGCCCTTTGCCGTTACGTGAGGCCTACCTTGACCAGCATTGCGATGCCCCTCAAAGAACTGGGAGAGGCGGCTATGGAGACTCTGATTTCAATGATCAAGAACGGCGGTCAGCTCTGCCAAAGTGAGCAAGTGACTAAACTTCCTTGTGTGTTGAGAGAACGAGATTCAACTAAGGGGAAAGCCTTTGGAGTAATATAAGTGCAAGTGCCGCAGGGCGGAAAGGAGAAGGAATATGCCGGCAACAACTAACCGCAAGATGTCTCCGGTTTCCATAACACGAGTGGTGATTGATGATGGGTTTTGGTCTCCCAGGATTGAGACCAACCGCGTTGTAACCATACCCCACGAATACAGGCAGTGCAAGGAGACCGGCCGGATCGATGCCTTTGATTTGACCTGGCGGCCCGGCGTTGAACCAGTTCCCCATTATTTCTGGGACTCGGATGTAGCAAAATGGATCGAAGCTGCCAGCTATTCTCTGGCCACTCGCCCAGATCCGGAACTAGATAGACTCCTGGATGAAGTGATTGAGAAAATAGCAAAAGCTCAGCAGCCCGATGGCTACCTG
Source organism: Bacillota bacterium (assembly GCA_012839845.1). Taxonomy (GTDB): domain Bacteria; phylum Bacillota; class Limnochordia; order DTU087; family DTU087; genus DTU087. The sequence goes on from DUMM01000008.1 coordinate 1,616, forward strand.
AACGTGTATTTCACCGTTGTGGAACCGGAGAAGCGGTGGAAAAACTTGGGTATGTGGCATGAGCTTTACTGCGCCGGCCATTTGATAGAAGCCGCTGTGGCCCACTATGAGGCCACTGGGAAGCGGCGCCTTCTTGACGTCATGTGTCGTTACGCTGACTACATAGCGTCTGTCTTCGGACCTAATCCTGGCCAAAGATATGGAGCGCCGGGACACGAAGAGATCGAGCTAGCCCTAGTGAAGCTTTATAGGGTGACCGGGAACAGGAAGTACCTGGAGCTGAGCAAGTTCTTTATAGACCAAAGAGGCCAGAAGCCGTCGGTTTTCCAGAGGGAGCTGGAACACCTGTCAGATGAAGACAGCAGGCTCAACCGCTACTTTTTCGATAAGAACGGATTTGATACCAGTTACTGTCAAGACCATCTTCCGGTTCGGGAACAAAGCGAAGCGGTGGGTCACGCAGTCAGGGCGATGTACCTTTACTGCGGAATGGCCGATGTGGCGGTGGAAACGGGCGATGAGGCATTGCTCCGTGCCTGCAGGCGGCTTTGGGATGATGTAGTCAACAAGAAAATGTACATTACCGGCGGGGTTGGATCTTCTAGGCTCAATGAGGGGTTCACCCAGGCATATGATCTACCCAACAAAGACGCCTATGCTGAAACTTGTGCTGCCATAGCTCTGATCTTCTGGAGCCAGCGGATGCTGCAGATAGAGGCCGATTCCCGTTACGCAGATATCATGGAAAGGGCATTGTATAACGGTGCTCTAAGCGGCATTTCCCTCGACGGGAAGAAGTTCTTTTACGTGAATCCTTTGGCCAGCGACGGCACTCACCACCGACAGGAGTGGTTTGGCTGCGCCTGCTGTCCTCCTAACATAGCCCGGCTAATTGCTTCCCTGGGTTCATACATTTATTCAGAGAGTGCCGAGAACTTGTACGTGCACTTGTACATTTCAGGTCATGCTGATCTTAACATTGCAGGGACTTCCGTTAGGATCTCCCAGAGGAGTGACTACCCCTGGGATGGAGACATCCAGATAGAGGTTGAGCCTGACAAGGCTGCTGAGTTTGGGCTAAATCTGAGAATTCCCGGTTGGTGCCGGAAGGCGAGCCTTGCGCTGAACGGCGCAGAGATGGATATTAGCTCCATCTGCAATGCGGGTTACGTGAGAATTCATCGGAAGTGGCAGCCCGGAGATATGGTGCGGCTGAACTTGGATATGCCCGTAGAACGAGTGGTTGCTCATCCCAATGTCGCTGAGAATCTCGGCCATGTTGCACTGAGCCGCGGTCCCATCGTATTCTGCCTGGAAGAAGCTGACAACCCAGTGCCTTTGCAGCGGATAATTCTGCCCAGGGACGCCAAGCTCACAGCGGTATTCGACGAACAGCTGCTGGGCGGTGTTGTCAAGATCCAAGGAGAAGCACTGCTGATAGATGATACCGATTGGGGCGACGAGCTCTATCGTTTCAATCCAACCGCTGTGCGACCGTATTCGTTTACTGCAGTTCCGTACTACGCTTGGGATCATCGAACACCTGGGCAAATGCGGGTTTGGATTCGCAGTCTGTAGTGCAGTCGTCTCAGTCAGTGCGGGAGGTGAGACGGGAAAACCACTCTGCTGTGCATGTAAGGAGAAGGTTGTTGCTATCTGTTGGACAATTCTTAGATAGGAGGATAGGCTCGCATGTTAGGTAAAAAGGGTTCGAGAATAATAATCTTACTGCTGGCAACTGCGTTGTGCTTAAGCCTGTTTGCGGCGGCGGTTTCTGCCGAAAAAGTGAAGTTGAAGTACACCTATTGGGGCAGCCCGCTGGAGAAAACAGCCCAAGAAGAGATGTTGAAGGAATTCATGAAGGCATATCCCCACATCGAGGTACAGCCAATCTACATCCCCAGCGATTATGTGACCAAGATCACAGCTATGCTGGCTGCTGGCGATCCGCCGGATGTAGGCCAGCTGGGCGAGGGTCAGGTTTTGGCTTGGGCTGAGGAAGGTGTGGTTCTGGACATCACGCCTTTCATGGAGCAGGACCCTGAGGTCAGCTTCGAGAGCCGCCTACCCATGACCTGGTACATGTACGATGGCGGGAAGAAGACTGTAGGTACCAACCTGGCAGTGGAGATCATGATGATGTTCTACAATAAAGAGATCTTCGACGAGGCCGGAGTACCGTATCCTCCCGCCAAGGCCGGCGAGTGGACGTGGGATGAGTTTGTGGAGACTGCCATTGCCCTTACGAAAGACCGCAACGGCAGGCGTCCGGGAGAACCGGGATTCGATCCCAATAACATCGATACTTACGGTGTTGCTTTTGGAACTTGGTGGGCTCCGATTCTGCCGTTCGTCTGGAGTAACGGCGGTGACTGGTTCGATGAGGAAGGCAGAGAGCCTCTGATTAACAAGCCTGAAAGCGTAGAGGCCCTGCAGAAACTAAACGATTTGATCTACAAGTATCATGTAGCGCCAACCCCGACCCAGATGCAGACCTTCCCGGCTTTCAACATCCTCCTGCAGACCAGAAAGGTAGCCATGGTAGTTGACGGCCAGTGGGCGCTGCTGGATTTGGCGCAGTCTGGGTTCAAGTTGGGCGCTGCTCCGCTGCCCACATTGAAGGAGCCCGTATGCCTAGAACTGGGTGCGCCGAACGTCATCTTTGCGGCTACCAAGCATCCGCAAGAGGCATGGCTGTTGTATAAGTGGAGCACCACCTCTTCTAAGGTAATGTCGCTCAATAAGTCGGGACTGTGGATGCCGCTGAATATCGAATACTACACCGATCCCGAAAAGATGAATGAGTGGCTGACGGAAGGCGTCCATCCGCCGGAGTACAAAGAGGCGGCAATTGATTACGTTCTGGAATACGGCCGGCGTGCTCCTTCCTACTACATGAGGAATTGGGAGGAAATAACCTCGGCCATCAGCCAGGGATTGTCTAACTTCTGGCTCGGCAAGGAAGATGCCCAGACAGCAGCTGATAAGGTCGCAGAGGCGCTAAGACCACTTCTGCAAGGCAGATACGATCGCTAGTCTAGCGGCTGCAGCGTGTCTGTAAGCGGGGCTTGCGCCCCGCTTACAGACCATCTTATCTATAGATTGCTATCACTGACTGCAGAGTCTTGGGTTTGAACGGCAGGTCAGGTTGGAGGCGATGATTGTGAGAAAAAGGTCTCGAACGTTGCAAAGCGTAGAGAACCGATGGGGAGTCTTGATGGCTCTGCCTGCCATACTCGGTTTTGTAATGTGGAATCTGCTGCCGATGCTTGCTAGCCTGGTGATCAGCTTTACTGAATGGTCCGTTGTCTCTCGACCAAAATTCGTCGGCCTCGCTAATTTCAGCCGCATGTTTAATCAAGATCCCTTGTTTTGGAAATCCCTATATGTAACAGCCTACTACACTTTCTTAAGCGTACCGGCGGTAATCATCGGCGCCTTCTTAGTTGCCACACTCCTCAATCAGAATGTCAAGGGGCTGGCAGTTTTCCGCACGATATTCTACCTTCCGTCGGTAGTACCGGCTGTTGCCAATGCTGTACTTTGGCTGTGGTTGTTTAACCCCGATTTTGGTCTCTTTAACACGGTTTTGACCAGTATCGGATTCCCGAAATCTCTTTGGATATACGACGAGAAGACAGTTATACCTTCCCTAGCCCTCATGAGCGTGTGGGGCATGGGGAATACCATGATCATCTTCTTAGCTGGACTGCAGGGAGTACCTAGGCAGCTGTATGAAGCAGCCGAGATTGATGGAGCGAACTTCATACAGCGTTGGCTGTACATTACGCTTCCCATGGTTTCATCGGTCATTTTCTTTAATCTTGTCATGGGACTGATCGGCACCTTCCAGGTGTTCTCGCAAGCCTACGTAATGACCGAGGGCGGGCCGAACAATGCCAGTCTGTTCATGGTCTATTACCTCTTCCGCAACGCTTTTCAATATGGCCGGATGGGCTATGCCTGTGCCATCGCCTGGACGCTGTTTGTGATCGTTCTAGTATTTACTATTATAATATTCAAGACTTCGCCAGCCTGGGTCTACTACGAAGGGGAGAGGAGGTAAGGTCATGGCTGTAGATAAAGGAGCTGGATACAGTTCAGTAGGCATTATGCACAGGGTTTCAGTGCGGAGGGTTATTTGGCGAGTTTTCATTTATACCATTCTGTGTCTCGGCGCTGCAGTCTCTCTGTTCCCTTTCGTATGGTTGGTGCGGAGCTCCTTCATGCAGATGCGCCAGATATTCATCCTTCCGCCGCAGTGGATTCCAAGGCCCTTTGTCTGGCGCAACTACGTAGACGCCATGACTGTTGTGCCCTTTGGCTTGTACTTCCAGAACACGATTAAGATACTTATCGGCGTCATGTGCGGGACGCTGTTGAGCTCGTCGCTGGCCGCATTCAGCTTCTCACGGCTGCGCTGGCGGGGCAGAGACGTGATCTTTGGGACACTGCTCACGACGATGATGCTGCCATACGCTGTAACCCTTGTACCTACTTTCATCCTGTGGAGCCGGTTGAACCTGGTGAATACCTTTGTGCCGCTGACCTTGCCGGCTTGGTTTGGACCGCCGTTTTATATATTCCTTTTGAGGCAGTTCTTTATGTCAATTCCGTACGAGTTGGATGAAGCGGCTTATGTAGATGGGGCGTCGCCGCTGTATGTGTACTGGCGCATAATCCTGCCGCTATCTAAGCCTCCACTGATTGTAGTCGGCATATTTTCATTCCTCGGAGTTTGGAATGACCTGTTGGGGCCGGTAATCTACTTGACCAACCCAGATAAATTCACTGTGGCGGTCGGTTTAGCGCAGTTCCGGGGTATGTACTCTGCCCAATGGCACCTCTTGATGGCTGCTTCTACAGTGGTCCTGCTGCCGGTAATTGTGCTGTTCTTCATAGCGCAGAAGTACTTTATTGAGGGGATTACGTTGACTGGGATGAAGGGGTAATGGAACGACGTGCTAAGTACACAGATCTGTACCAAGAGCACTTCAGGATTAGGTAGAATCTCATCGCAGTCGGAGAGAGAAGGGTAGTAGAGAGAAGACAGCGAAGGGGATCTTGTTTTCCCACAACGCATTGTTTCTTAAGGGGTTGCCACGGCAACTCCTGTTTTTTTGTGATGTTCGTGCCTTAACGTGCCTTGCACCAACTCAGTCTGGTGATTATCTGTAAGCGGTAAAGAGAGCGTACCTTGACATATCCAGGCAGCCAACCAACCCCGGCAGTGGGCACGTGGTCCTGGCATCTGCCCACAGGTTGAGTCCGATGGCCGGAGAAGAAAAGACCCCTACCTA
>DUMM01000028.1 GCA_012839845.1 Bacillota bacterium
AGTACTTAGTTCTGACACCTGATGACGAGAGGATTTTGCTTGACCTGGGCCACAACCTGGGGATTTCCCACCGTGAAGACCAGATCCGGCACCTGCGCCTTGCTCGGCAGGCATTGGGGCAGCAGGAGGCGGCAGCCCAAAGGACTGAGGAGCAGCTGGTTCGGCTTTACAGGGCGCTGGGCTGGGCGGCAGGGGCAGCCCTGGTGCTGATCATAGCTTAACCCGCACACCGCCGGCTTGGCCGCGGTCCCGGAAAGCTCTGAACAGACTAGCTCATCTTGTGGGAGGGAAAAGGGGTAGTGGACTTAAGCCTAATCTACCGCATAGCCGGCGTTGGCATCTTAATTGCCATCCTCAACATATTCCTGCAGCAGGCGGAGCGGAAGGAACAGGCCCATATGCTGAGCCTTGCCGGAGTAATCATCGTTCTCATCTGGCTGGTTCAGATGATTGCCCGACTGTTTGAACAGGTAGAGAGTGTATTTCGCTGGTACTGACGGAGGGAGTATCGGTGTCTGAGATCGTGCCGGTGGTCATGGCGGCCCTGGTTTTGTCTTTTATCCAAGTCAATCTCCGCTCCAGCTACCCGGAATTTGCCGCAGTCTTGGCTGCCTTGTTCACGGTGATTGTCCTGCTGAGGGTACTCAGCCCCATGCGGGAGGTTATTGCCGTATTTCATCAGCTGGGGAGGGGAGCGGGTGTGTCGGTCAGCTATTTCGATATTCTCCTGCGGACTCTGGCTGCTGCCTACATCACCGCCTTTGCTTCCCAAATCTGCAAGGATGCCGGGGAAGAAGGTTTGGCCATGGGGGTTGAACTTGCCGGCAAGTTGGTAGTGATGATCATCGCTTTGCCCATCATCGTGGGAGTAGTGGAGTCTCTGGTAAATCTCCTGCCATAGGAGGGACTTCGGTGGGGAGGCTGGCTTGGGCGGCCTTGCTTCTTACCTTAATCATCTCAAGTACCGGATCTACTGAAGCTTCCCAGCTCGACGCTGCTCTGGAGAAGGTAGTGGAGGTCCAACTGACTGAACTTGATACCAGGGAAATTGAGCGGACTTTGGCCTCCATCGATGCACAGCTAGAAGCCCAGCTCCCTTCTCTTGATCTAAAGGAGATTATCTTCGGCGGCAAGGGAGTAGACTGGATCAAGGTGGGCCAAGATCTGATTAACCATTTGTTTAGGGAAGTAGTAGCTAATCTCCGGCTTCTAACTGGGCTTTTAGTCTTGGCCGTCATGGGTGCCCTAATGCAGAACCTGCAGGCATCGTTTCTCAGCTCCGACAGCGTCGATATCTCCGTGGCCTGCTGTCTGCTGATGCTGCTCCACCTATCCATCAAGGCTTTCCAGCTGGCGGTAACTGCCGGGACGAAGGCTGTTGATGCCATGATGTCGCTGATGTATGCCCTGCTTCCTTTGCTCACCACTGCACTGGCGGCGGTGGGAGGGATGACCTCAGCGGCAGTTATGCACCCGATTCTCATCGCGGCCGTTGGTTTGATGGGCATGTTGGTACAGAAGGTGGTATTTCCCCTTCTGCAGGTGACTGTTGCTCTGGGCATTGCAGGCAATTTATTCCCGGACTTTCCCGTTAAGCGGCTGGCCGGCCTCGTAGAGCGGACCGCCGGTCTGCTGTTGGGAACTGCCTTTGTGGCCTTTACCGCGGTGGTTGCCGCTCGAGGCATGCTGGCTCCGGTAGCAGACGGCGTGACTATGCGGGCAGCAAAATACCTCGGGGGCAAGATCGTTCCCATTCTGGGCAACACCTTTTCCCAGGCCTTGGAAGTTGCCGTGGGCGGTTCTCTTTTGATCAAGAACGGTTTGGGGGTTTTGGGCTTAAGCGCCATCATCCTGATTGCGGCCTTTCCACTGATCAAGATTCTTGCCCTGGTGTTTATATACCGCATCGTCACCGCAGTGATTGAGCCCATCAGCGATTCCCGCTTGGTGGCGGCCATGGCCAGCTGCGGCAGTGTACTGACAATTGTCTTTGTGGCAGTGCTGATTTCTGCTGTAATATTTCTCCTGATAATTACCCTACTAGTGGGGATGGGCAATCTGACAGCACTGATCCGGTAGGTGAACAGCGGTGTTTCAGTGGTTTAGGCAGCTCATCAGCTTTCTAATGGTCAGCGGCCTCCTGCTTATGCTGGTGCCTCAAGGCCAGATGAGGAGATTTGTGCGGATGGTGATTGGGCTGCTGCTCATTGAGCTGATGCTTCAACCCCTGACCGGTTCCGGCCTGCTTCTTACCAAAGGGCCGGCTGTCCCCAGCCTCAGGCTTTCGGATGCTTTGCCGGTGGAAGACCGTGGAATGCTAGATCTATACGAAGTGGAACAGCAGGCAGAACGGCTGATAGAAAAGGGGAGCGGCATCATGCGGGAACACCTGGTAAATCAAACAAACAGGCAGTTAAGCTCACTGCTCAGCCTCTTTCCAGGGGTGAAGGACGCCCAAGTAGCTGCCCAGATGGGGGCAAGCGGACTGCAGCGGGTGGTGGTTCACCTGTATATGGCGGAGGAGGCGGCTTCCCGGGAACACGGGTCAGGCAGTTCCCCAGTTGAACCGGTGGCCCCTGTGCTGATCATGGGACAACAGACTCCCATCCCCAGGGAGGAGAGCGAGATGTATTCGGGATACTCCTTAACCTCTCGGGTAAAGGAGCTGGTGGCTGATTTTTACGGCATAGAGCCGGAGGCGGTCATTGTCAACATCGCAGGATGAAGGGGAGATGCTCTGTGCAGCTGGATTTCTGGGGCAAATGGCGGCCGGGGAAAAAGCCCGAAAGGAGCGGTATCCCCCTGACTGATGGGCAGCGAAGGCTTACCGGCGCTCTCTTATTCTTGATTCTAACCGCAGTCCTGATGCTGCAGCTCACCAGTCACAACAAAGACCCTTCACCTGCAGCGTCGCTGTGGAACACACCCTCCAGTACCAACGGAGGCGCTGAACCGGCGCTGGGCGGCGGTTCTGCCGCTAGTCCCAGCTACGAGGAACAGGTAGAGCGGAAACTGGCAGCTATATTATCCAGGATTGAGGGTGTGGGCAGTGTGGAGGTCATGGTGAGCCTCAGCACCGGCAGCCGGCTGGAACTTGCCCAAGATATCGATGGAGATGAGACAGTGACGGAAGAGACCGATACTCAAGGGGGCAAGCGCCGAGTTGTCTCCAAACGGTGGAACGAAAGGGTGGTGGTCATAAGAGACGGTCAGAAAAATGGAGATTCACCCATAGTATTGGCCGAGCACCGGCCGTTGGTGGCAGGTGTGTTGGTGGTGGCCGATGGGGCCAAAGATCCCACTCTCAGGCTGCTGATCAGCCGGGCGGTGGAGACGGCCATCGGCGTCCCGCCCCACCGGGTAACGGTGGTACCGAGGAGAAAGTGATGGGGGGTAATGCCATGTTCTATGTACTTTCCGGCAGGAAGCTGCTTTTGGGATTGCTGGTCATCTTGGCAGCAGTCTGCCTGCTGTGGTTGGTGTGGAGCAGCTTTGATTTGGGCAGCAGTACTCCCAGTGGCGGCATTGTCCTTTGGCCCAAGTGGATGCAGGAGAGGCGGGATGGAGAGATCAACGGGAAGCCGCGTAACGATGCTGCCGCAGAAGACAGTGGTGAGCTGGAGAAAATCCCTGAACAGGAAGCAAGCCCCGGAAACAACCCGGAGCCCGATGCCGGCCATGATCAAGCTCCCGGAAATCAAGCACAGTTCACCCTTGTGGGCGGTGAACTGGTCGATGAGTATCTGCCTGCTAACCCGGTCTACGGGGACGATTACACCTTGGCCGTGCCAACTGCCGGTATGTTGAGCGTCTCTGTGCAGCCGCTGAGCAGGCGGGAGAGCTTTTCGGAATTCCGATGGGAAAGGGACCGGAGCCGTTCCCGCCAGCTGGAAACCCTGCAGGGGATTATCACCGACTCATCCAGCTCCGAAGAGCAGAGGCTGTCTGCCCAAGAACGGCTGCTTTCCATAATGGCCGGGTCGGAAATTGAAACGGAGCTGGAGGGGCTGCTGATGGCGCAAGGGCTTCCTGACGCTGTTGTGGTGCTCAGCGACCACGGAGTAACCGTGATGGTGGATACGGTCTTGACGGAAGAGGAGGCTGCTCGCATCGGCGATACTGTCAGCGGCATGACGGGCATATCACTGGAGAAAATTAGGATTCTGGACCATCGGAGCTAGAGGCCAATCCGCTTTTTCCAGCCGGAAGCAGGAATGGCAGCAAAAACCTAGAAAAGAAATGTGGACGGCATACCGTCTCCCATGGCTTTCTCTCACCGGCTGGCAGGGGTAGGTATCAGTTGGCAGTTGATGGGAAAGCTAACGGTAAAGGTGGGCTAGTTCCGGTTGGAAAAGGATGGTTGTTCAGTGAAGATAGAAGACATACAGATGCTCATCCAAGCAGTGCAAAATAGTGACTTGGTGGAACTGATCTGGGAAGAAAACGGTTCCCGACTTGTCTTGAAAAAAGCTGTCCTAGCTCAAGGTGCAGATGCTATGGGAGCCAGAGCAGAAGCTGCGCCGAGGACGGCTGGAGATACCAGGCAAGGACAGGAAGTAGCCCAGGAGGCAGCAGAGGGCCTTGTTACCATTGAAGCACCCATGGTCGGGACTTTTTACCGGGCCCCTGCACCCGATGCCGAACCATATGTGGAAGTGGGCAGTATTGTGGAAGTTGGCCAACCCCTGTGCATTATCGAAGCGATGAAGATCATGAACGAGATTGAATCGGAAGTCAACGGCCGGGTAGTGGAGATCTTGGTGGAAAACGCCCAACCAGTGGAATACGGCCAGCCGCTGTTTATAATCGAGCGAATCTAAAGGATACTGGTAGAAGCCGCTGGGGGAGGACTATGCTTTGTTTTCAAAAATACTAGTTGCCAATCGCGGTGAGATCGCTGTGCGAATCATCCGGGCCTGTAAAGAACTGGGTATTCGTACAGTTGCTATCTACTCAGAAGCAGACGCAGCAGCACTGCATGTTAGACTTGCCGATGAGGCGGTGTGTGTAGGGCCGGCCAGTTCCGCAAGAAGCTATCTTAATATACCTAATATCATCAGTGCCGCCCTGCTCACCGAAGCAGAGGCCATTCACCCAGGCTATGGATATCTCGCTGAAAGGGCAGGCTTTGCCGAGATTTGCCGCGATCACGGAATCGAGTTTATCGGGCCCAAACCTGAGACCATTGAGCGCATGGGCGATAAGGCCGCTGCCAAGAAGGCCATGGAAGCCGCAGGCGTGCCGGTGATTCCCGGCAGCGATGGCCCGGTAGCATCTGATGGCGAGGCTTTGAAGGTAGCCAGGGAGATAGGTTACCCCGTGATCGTCAAAGCATGTGCCGGCGGCGGCGGTAAAGGGATGCGGGTTGTGTACTCTCAGGAGGATCTGCTCCGGGCTTTGAACCTGGCCAGGGCCGAGGCTGATGCTGCCTTCGGCAGCGGGGAGGTCTACTTGGAGAAATTTATCGACAAGCCCCGCCACGTTGAAATCCAAATCATCGCCGACAAATACGGTAATGTTGTTCACTTGGGGGAGCGGGAGTGCTCACTGCAGCGCCGCCAGCAGAAAATCCTGGAAGAGGCGCCGTGTGCAGCTATCACTGCTGAGCTGCGGCGCTTGATGGGAGAAGCTGCGGTGTCGGGGGCCAAAGCTGTCGATTATGTTAACACGGGTACTATAGAGTTCTTGGTGGACCGGGATGGGCGTTTTTACTTTATGGAAATGAACACCCGCATCCAGGTGGAGCATCCGGTGACTGAAATGGTGACCGGAATTGATCTGGTCAAGGAACAGCTGCGGATAGCTGCAGGAGAAAGGCTGTCATTCACCCAAGAGGAGATCACGTTCCGAGGTCATGCCATTGAGTGCCGCATCAATGCTGAAGATCCCGCAGCCGGATTTATGCCGTCACCGGGAACAATCACCTTTTACCATGCTCCTGGCGGTATGGGAATTCGGGTGGACAGCTGCATCTACCAGGGTTGGGAAGTGTCGCCGTTCTACGATCCCATGATCGCCAAGGTAATCGCATGGGGAAGGGACAGGGATGAGGCCATTGGAAGGATGGAGGCTGCCTTGTCGGAAATGGTGATCGAAGGCATTGCTACTTCCATACCCTTTCACTTGGACCTCCTGCGGGATGAAGGGTTTAGAAGCGGCAGATTTCACACCAAGTATATTGAAGAAGAATTCATAGCTAGAAAGAAATAGATATGGGATGATTCTAGGTTAGCGAGGTGACGACCAACTATGCCGGAGACCAAAGAGAGAACGGAACTGGGAGAACTTCGGATTGCCAATGAAGTGGTAGGAGTGATCGCCGGGCTGGCTGCCACTGAAGTTGAAGGAGTCGCCGGTATGAGCGGCGGCCTTGCCGGCGGCATCGCGGAGATGCTGGGAAGGCGCAATCTGGCTAAAGGTGTAAAGGTGGAAGTGGGTGAGGAGCAGGCCGCCATCGATCTCTTCGTGGTGGTGGAGTACGGAGTTCGCATTCCTGATGTTGCGTGGAAAATCCAGGAGAATGTCAAGCGGGCCATCGAAGGAATGACCGGTTTGGAAGTCGTAGAGGTGAATGTCCACGTGCAGGGTGTGAACTTCCCTCAGCAAGAGGAGCGGGTGGAGGAACAGCCTCGGGTGCGGTGAGAGAGATAAGCCTTTAGTTGGGAGGCAAGAAATGTGAAGTGGCTGGAAAGATTGGTAGTCCTCCTGGTATCCGTTCTGCTGCTGGCCTGCGGCATCGGGGTTTTTGCCTTCACGCTGGGCTGGCAGGGAAGATCCCTATTTGCCTGGCTGGTGTCCCTGCAAGATACACAGGTTGAGGGGGCAGTGTTGGGGGCAGCCTTGCTGCTGGCTGGCCTGTACCTGCTAGCATCCTTGGCCAAGAACGGCAGAGAAGAGCCTTCCGTCGTTCAGGAGACGGAGTTGGGCCAGATTCAGATCTCTCTCAAGGCTGTCGCTAACCTGGTGCAGAAGGCAGCTAAAGAGATCCCCGGCATCAGGGATCTTACTCCGGTGGTCAAAGTGGTTCCAGAGGGGCTGGAAATACGGGTTGTCGTACAAGTTGTCCCCGAGCAGAGTATCCCGACCCTGGCTGCGCAGGTGCAGAGCAAGATTAGGGACTATCTCGGAGAAATCGTCGGCTGTCCTGTGCACCGGATCATGGTGGAAGTCAGAGATGTGCGCCCCGAATCAAAGGCTAAGATCGAGTGATGAAGTGCCCGCGGTAAGAAACTGATGGGGTGTGGTACTGTGGATGGACGCCAGGATGACCTGCGGACATGGCTTGCGGACAATAAAGGCAAGATCTTGGGTACGGCCGCCGGAATACTGTTGGGTTGGCTGACCCTCCAGTACGGGTTTCTGAAGGCCCTTTTCCTGATGCTGTGTCTGGCGGTAGGGTACATCATCGGAGCCAGTGCAGATCAGCAGGGCGGATTGAGGAATCTGCTTGCCGGTTTCTTCATTTCCAGAAGGCGATAGAAGGCAGATCAATAACGCAGATGATTTAGAGAGTGAGACTATGCTGAGGAGAAAAGCAAGGGAGGCAGCTTTGCAAGCGCTTTTTCAAGTCGATGTCGGCAGAGCTGAGGTAGAAAATGCCGTGGCTTATGTGGTTGGCCTCAACGACCTGAATGATGCCGGTGAGAGGTTCTGCCGCGAACTGGTAATTGGCGTGTTGAACAATCTGGAATCGATTGACAAGCTCATTGCTGAATATGCGCTGGATTGGAATCTCAAGCGCTTGGGCAATGTGGAACGGAATCTCTTGAGAATGGCGTTTTATGAACTGCTGTACCTAAAGGATATTCCGGTGGGAGTGACTATCAACGAAGCAGTAGAGATAGCCAAGACCTTTGCCAATGATGATTCCGGTCGGTTTGTCAACGGCATCCTCGGCCGGTTTGTCCGGGAGCGAAATCTGGAAGCTGAGCATAAGTCAGAATGTGACTCTGAAGGGTAGGAGGACTGTTGCAGCGGCAAGATCTATATCCTGTCATTCTAGCTATTGATACCAGCTGCTACACGACTTCAGTGGCACTTATTGCTGGTAATGAGATCTTGGCTGACCGCCGTCGGCTGCTGGAGGTGCCCCAGGGAAGAAGGGGTTTGCGCCAAGCCGAGGCGGTTTTTCAGCATGTAAAGAACCTTCCGCAGCTGCTGGAAGAGGTGCTTCCCTGCCGAGGCATAACTGGAGTGGCAGTCAGCAGCAAGCCCAGATCGGCGCCCGGGTCATACATGCCGGTCTTTAAGACCGGGGAGGGAATGGCTCGGGCTCTAGCTTTAGCGTGGGGTGTTCCCCTGTATCTTACCAGTCACCAAGTAGGGCACATCTGGGCTGGGCTTTTCGGCAGGGAGCAAGAAGTGAAGCAGGATTTTCTGGCGGTGCATCTTTCCGGCGGCACCACTGAGGTGGTCTCTGTGCGGCTTCAGGAGCCCACAGAACAGGATGATGAAGGTGTCAGGATCGAGGTTTTGGGCGGTACCTTGGACATCCACGCCGGTCAGCTAATCGACCGCATCGGTGTCAAGTTGGGCTTACCCTTTCCTAGCGGCCCTCAGCTGGAGGCATTGGCTCAGAAAGGGCGGGAGCAGGGGATACCGCCTGTTCCTTTAGCCGTTTCAGTGAAGGGTACTCATGTGAACTTCTCCGGCCCAGAGACTGAGGCACAGCGGATGCTGGAGAAGGGCGCTCATCCGGCAGGGGTAGCCCAGGGGGTGGAGATTTGCGTCGCGGAAAGCGCCGCCAGGATGATCGAGGCAGCAGCGGAGGCTTCAGGGCTGAATATGGTGCTTATAGTCGGGGGTGTTGCAGCCAACCAGTATCTGCGGCGGTATATATCCAGCAGGTTAGAGAAGGCCGGCATCAGCGTCACCTTTGCCGCCCCCAGGTTCAGCGGAGACAACGCCGTGGGCATCGCGGCTTTCGGCCGGTGGCGGGCCCTTCAGCAGGACAGCTAGGCGGGCGGACAGATAAAGATTTCGGTTATTAACTGCGGCGGCGGTGCATAGACTCCTACTGAATGCTCGGAGATGAATGCTCGCAAATCGGGGCAAACGGTGGGGGAGGTTTGTGAGAATGTGGTGGAAACTGCTTATCGGTGCCGTCATCGGTCTTGCGATCGGGCACTTTGCAGCTCCGGGATACTGGTTTTGGGTGGTCATCGGACTGATAGCCGGCTGCCTTGCGGAGCTTTGGGCGAAGCGGCGGGAAAGCAGCGGCGGAGCTGCTGACTGAGACAGATGCTCGGACGGCAGTTTGTGGACGGGGTCGGTGCCGAAGCCGGCCCTTTTTTTCCGATGACGGGTGCGGGCAGGGAATAGGCTGTGAACGGAGAATGGATTAGCTGGTGAAGTCAATGCCGTATATGCCATTAGGACAAGCAGAGCCGGCGGTATCGGGGCCCCCGGTTTACTCTGTTGCAGAAATCACTCGATTGCTGAAGCGGCACATAGAGGATGAGCCGCTGTTTCAGTATGTCACCGTTTGCGGTGAGATGTCCAACTTTAAGCACCACACCTCCGGTCATATGTATTTTGTGCTCAAAGATTCGGAAAGCTGCCTGCGATGCGTTATGTTCCGCAGCTATGCCGGCCGCTTAAGGTTTCGCCCTCAAGACGGCTTGGAGGTATATGCGACGGGTGCCATCGGCATTTACGAGACCGGTGGAGTCTACCAGCTTTATGTCCAGTATCTAGAGCCTCGGGGCGTAGGTGACCTGCACCTTGCATTTCAGCAGCTGAAGGAGAAGCTGCAGGCCGAAGGGCTGTTTGACGAAGCGCGCAAGCGTCCCATTCCTTTCCTGCCCAGGCGGATAGGTGTGGTTACCTCCCCCACCGGTGCCGCTGTGAGGGATATTATCACCATCCTGCATCGGCGCATGCCCGGTGTGGAAATACTGGTGGCCCCTGCTTTGGTGCAGGGCAAAGGCGCGGCAGCCAGTATCGTTGCCGCCTTGGAAGCACTGGTCCAGTGGGGCGATGTGGATGTAATCATCGTTGGCCGAGGCGGCGGTTCTATGGAGGACCTATGGCCCTTCAATGAGGAAGTCGTGGCCAGGGCAGTGGCTGCCTGCCCAGTGCCGGTTATCTCCGCTGTGGGCCATGAGACAGACTTTACTATCTGCGATTTTGCGGCGGACCTGCGGGCTCCCACTCCTTCGGGGGCTGCGGAACTGGCGGTGCCGGTTGCTGCGGAGCTGCTGGCCGCCCTGAG
>DUMM01000029.1 GCA_012839845.1 Bacillota bacterium
CCACAGGGTTTTACGACCCGGGGCATATCAAGATCGGTGGAGTGACTGTACGATGTTGGCGGGCCGGCGGCCACGGGGCGCTGAACTTCACTCAGGCAGTAGAAAGCTCCTGCAACCCCGTTTTTGCTGAGCTTGGGGCAGAGCGGTTGGGCGGCCAACGGTTCTACGAGTACATACAGCGCTTTGGTTTCGGCGAAAAAACCGGTATCGATTTCCCCGGTGAAGCCAAGGGGATGGTACCTGTACCTGGCAAGATCCAGTTCGGCGAAACGGCACGCTGGGCCAATGTCGGTTTCGGCCAAGGTATAGGTGCAACTCCCCTGCAGATGTTGGTGGCTATGGCCACCATAGCCAACGGAGGGGTAAGGGTTACACCCCATTTTCTGAAAGGGATTCTGGACCACAACGGTCGGTTGATCCAGGAGTACGAAGCCACCCAAACTAGGGTGTTGAAAGAGGAGACGGCAGCACAGATGGTCCAAATCCTGCGCTCTGTAGTGGTCAACGGCTCGGGCAGCAGGGCAGAGATTCCTGGATACAGGGTGGCCGGTAAGACCGGAACAGCCCAGGTGGCTGAAGGCGGGCGCTATACGGAACGGCGGATTTCATCTTTTGTAGGTTTCGCACCGGCGGACGACCCCCGGATTGCAGCCATCGTGGTCCTGTACTACCCGAAGGGAGAGACCTACGGAGGCGTGATCGCTGCTCCGGTGTTTAAAGAGATCATAGAAGATGCCCTGGAGAGAATGGGTGTACCGAGAAGACAAGAACCCGCTCCCAGATCCCAAGCCAATGTTTTCCAGAGGCAAAATGTGAGGGTGCCCAATGTGCTGAACTTCCCCAGACAAGAGGCAGAGAGTATTCTGCGGCAGGTCGGGTTGAGGTATCAGTTCAGCGGCGAGGGCAGCATAGTCTTTGAACAAGTGCCGGCACCCGGCACCGAAGTGCCGTGGGGGACCGTAGTTCAGCTGTTGGCTTACGATGAAGTTGTCTTAGATACAGGCGAAGAGCTGGTCACGGTGCCGTCGGTCCTCGGACTCAGTATGCGGGAGGTGGCTGCGAGGCTGGCCAACGCGGGTCTGCGGCTCCAGGTGCACGGCTCAGGACTTGCGGTGAGGCAGGAGCCGGCCGCGGGAGCGGAAGTTCCTCGGGACTATGTCGTCAACGTGTTTTTTGCATCTCCTGCAGCCAACTGAGCGGAGCTGCTGAGACGGGAACCATAATTAGTCGCTGGATGGGAAAAAGTATAATACAAGGTAGACAACTGGTAGAGGAACGTATAAATTGGATTTGGCAAAGAATTAGGTGTCGTGTCGGGGGCGATAGGTCTTGAAAATCGGCAAGTTAGCTGCCTGTCTGCCGGGCGCAGTGCTGCAGGGCGATCCGGAAGTCGACATCACCGGTATAGCGTATGACTCAAGGCAGGTACGACCAGGGGATCTGTTTGTTTGCATCAAAGGTTTTCGTTTTGACGGCCACTCATTTGTCCACGATGCTGTCAACAAAGGAGCTGCAGCAGTGGTGATAGAAGCGGGCAGACTCTGTGAGGGTCTTTCGGTGCCGGTGATTCACGCAGCTGATACCCGCTTGGCTCTGGGGCTTCTCAGTGCCTGCTTCTATGATTACCCCTCCCGAAAGCTGCGGATCATAGGTGTTACCGGCACCAACGGTAAGACAACGACCACGTACTTAATCAAGGCTGTCCTGGAGAGTGCTGGCTATAAGGTAGGACTAATTGGGACCATTCAAAGCCTGATCGGGGAGGAAGTGATTCCTGCGGAGCGCACAACCCCTGAGGCCAGTGATCTGCAGCGCTTGCTCAGCCGTATGGTTGCGGAGGGCTGCAGCTTTGCCGTTATGGAGGTCTCCTCCCACGCTTTGAGCCTTAATCGGACCGCGGGTACCGATTTTGACATTGCCGTATTCACTAATCTGACCCAAGACCATCTGGACTTTCATACCAGTATACAGGATTACCTGGCTGCTAAGACCAAGCTCTTTGCAGACCTGGAAGGGAAAGACAAGGCGGCGGTGCTGAACGGGGATGATGAGCACAGTCATTACATAGCGCAAAGGTGCAAAGTACCTATTATTACTTACGGAATTGAGAACGCGGCGGACTGTCAGGCCCGGGATATAAAGATTGGGCCGGAGGGCCTGACATATCGCCTTCAATGTGCCGGGGAGGTGCTGGCGGTAAGCCTTCCTATCACCGGCTATTTCAATGTGTATAACTCACTGGCCGCTGTGGCTGCTTGTCGGGCTTTGCAGGTCGACCTGAGAACGGCGGTGAAGGCACTGGCTGGCGCACCCCCAGTACCGGGGCGGCTTGAGCCGGTCAGCAGTGGTCAGGATTTTGCTGTTCTGGTAGACTATGCCCATACACCCGACGGTTTGGAAAATGTGCTGAGAACCGTGAGGGACCTTACCCGCAACCGGAGTATAGTAGTATTCGGCTGCGGCGGCGACCGAGACAAGGGGAAGCGGGCGGTAATGGGCGAAATTGCCGGCCGGCTGGCGGATGTGGTGATCGTGACTTCTGACAACCCCAGAAGTGAGCCGCCGGAGGCTATCTGTGAGGAGATTGCTGAAGGGCTAAAGCGCACCATCGGCAGCAAACCCTGGGAGACT
Organism: Bacillota bacterium; assembly: GCA_012839845.1. GTDB lineage: Bacteria > Bacillota > Limnochordia > DTU087 > DTU087 > DTU087. The sequence goes on from DUMM01000029.1 coordinate 2,632, forward strand.
ATCGTCGATCGGAGGCAAGCTATCCGGCGGGCGATCATGATGGCTGAGACCGGCGATACAGTGCTGATTGCCGGCAAAGGCCATGAGACTTACCAGATATTGAAGGATAGAGTTGTTCATTTTGATGATCGGGAGGAGGCATCCAGGTCCTTAAAAGAGCGCCTGGGACTACGGTGAAATCCATTACTGTAGCACAAATCGTCCAGTGGACCGGCGGTGAGCTGCTGGCTGGTTCTCTCTCGGCAGCCGTCCGGGGAGTATCTATAGACAGCCGTACCATCCAGCCTGGAGAGCTTTTTGTACCCTTGCGGGGAGAACGGGTAGATGGCCATGAGTACGTTGCTGATTCCCTAGCCAGGGGGGCAGCCGTCAGTCTTGTGGCTAGAGAGAAGGCAGAATCGGTGATCGCCAGACTGGACGAAACGGCATTGCGTGAGGGGAAGATCAATCTTATTGCCGTCGAGAATGTCTTATCAGCCCTGCAGGATCTTGCCAGGGAGTACCGTTCCCTGTTCTCGGCAGCGGTGATTGCGGTTACCGGCAGTACCGGGAAAACGTCGACAAAGGATATGATGGCCGGCATTCTCAGTCAGCTGGGACCTACACTTAAGTCCCAGGGAAACTTCAACAACGAGATCGGTTTGCCTCTCACTTTGCTGAAGCTGGACGACTCCCACAAGAGCGCCGTGGTGGAAATGGGTATGCGGGGATTAGGGCAGATCCGGCTGCTCACTGAGCTAGCCCGGCCGCAGGTTGGGGTCATTACCAATGTGGGTACTGTCCATATGGAGCTTCTGGGTTCGCAAAAGGCCATTCAACAGGCAAAGCAGGAACTAATCGAAGCCATGGAACCGGGGGGCGTGGCGGTGCTGAACGGTGATGACCCCTTGGTGAGAGAGATGGCCGAGGCCGCGGCGGACAAGAGAGTGATTTATTACGGATGGCAAGTAGTTCCCGAAAATGTTTACAGCAGTGACAACTGGGTGACAGCTGAGCGTGTTGTCAGCCGGGGTGAGAAAGGCGTGACTTTTGATCTTTGGTATCAAGGTGAGGCGGTGGCGGTAGAACTTCCGTGTCCCGGCAAGTACCAAGTGAGCAATGCTCTGGCCGCAGCTGCCGGCGCCTTGGCCGTGGGGGCAACACTTGCCCATGTACAGGCTGGTCTGGCCTCTGCTTCTCTTTCCGGCATGAGAATGCAGCTCATTCCTTGGTTCGGAGGCGGGCTGGTGATCAATGATGCCTACAACGCCAATCCCACTTCCATGGCTGCGGCGTTGGAAACCGCTAAGGAAATTGCGGGCAGCCGTCGGCTGGTGCTTGTCCTGGGCGACATGCTTGAACTGGGAGATTTGTCGCAGGAGGCCCACAGGGAAATTGGAAGACAAGCCGCTCTGCTGCAGCCAGCGTATCTGATTACAGTCGGCAGATGGGCCCAGGAATACGGTAAAGGAGCTCTGGCGGCAGGGCTGGATGAAACCAGGATAGAATACTGCCTTGATCTTGAGGATGCGCGGGAGGCGGTTCTGCAGTTGACACAACCGGGGGACGTGATTCTAGTGAAAGGGTCCCGGGGGCTGGCCCTGGAGCGCATAGTTGAGCAGCTTTGTGCAGGGCTCTAAAGAAGGGGGGAGGACGGCATGTTTGCTGCGGTTCTCTATGCTGCACTCTTGGCCTTTCTCATCGCTTTGATCGCCGGGCCGCCGCTGATCCGTTTCCTACGCCGGCTGAAATTCGGCCAGACGGTGAGGACAGATGGGCCTCAAACCCACTTGAAGAAATCCGGCACGCCCACCATGGGTGGTATTCTTATTGTGCCGGCGGCTGCTATCGGGACACTCCTGCTGACACAGGCAGATCTAAAGGTGAGCTATTGTCTGTTGGCTACTATAGGGTTTTCGCTCATCGGACTGATTGATGATGCCATCATTGTTGTGGCCAAGAGATCGTTAGGGCTGAAGGCCAGATATAAGCTGTTGGGGCAAATTGTCCTGGGTTTGGTTATCAGCCTGTATGCGGTCAATGCGCCGGAACTTGGTCCGGTGCTGGCAGTTCCTTTCAGCAAGGAGTCCTTGATACTGCCCCCTTGGCTGTTTGTCATTGTCGCCGCCAGTGCTGTGGTGGGAAGTGCCAATGCCGTCAACTTCACTGACGGTCTTGACGGCCTGGCGTCCGGCACTACAGCCATCGCTTCGGTGGCTTATGCATTGCTGTGCATCGGTCTGGGGGAGTGGAATTTGGCGGCTTTCGCAGCGGCGATTGCCGGTGCCTGCTTGGGCTTTACTTGGTTTAATGCCTATCCGGCCCAGGTAATTATGGGCGACACAGGTTCTCTGGGGTTGGGAGCTGCTCTAGGGGCGATGGCGGTGGTTACCCGCACAGAGCTGTTCTTGGTGATTATAGGCGGGATCTTCGTCCTAGAGACTCTGTCAGTCATGCTGCAGGTTGCATATTTTCGCGTAACAGGCGGCCGCCGCCTATTCCGCATGGCGCCCCTGCATCATCATTTTGAACTGAAGGGTTGGCCGGAAACGAAGGTGGTGTTCCGCTTTTGGCTGCTTGCCTTTGTCTTTGCCGTAATTGGCTTGGCGGGCTTCCCGGCAGCGCTGGGGTACTGAGGAAAGGGGAGACAGCCGATGTCCCGGGGAATTTACCACATGCCTGATCTGCTCCTGTTTGCCGCCGCCCTGCTGCTGGTGAGCCTGGGGCTGGTGATGGTGTACAGTGCCAGTTTCGTGATGGCACTGGCCGAGACAGGAGATCCCCTTTACTATCTGAAGCGCCAGATGATAGGCATGACCCTCGGTACTATAGCCATGTTGGTCATTATGCAGATCGATTACCGCATTTATCAGCGGGTTGCTATTCTGGGGGTAGCAGTGGCCTATGGGCTGTTGGCGGCCGTGCTGGTGGTAGGAGCTGAGATTTCCGGCTCCCGGCGCTGGGTCGATCTGGGAGTCTTTAATCTGCAGCCTTCTGAGGTGAGCAAGTTAGCTTTGGTTAATTTTATCGCCGCTTTTGCTGCTTCCCGGCCCCAGGCTATGAAAAGTTTATGGAAAGGGCTTTTGCCTCCCCTAGTGGTTACCGCCGGATTCTTTGGCCTTGTTTTGCTGGAACCGGATTTCGGCACCGGGGTATCCATGGTGGGGACGGCGATGGTGATGCTTTTTGCCTGCGGTGCCAGAATCAGCCACCTGGTGATCCTGACTCTTCTGTCTATACCTCTCTTGGGTGTCTTGATTTGGCTCGAGCCCTACCGCTTGGAAAGAATCCTGTCTTTCCTGGATCCCTGGGCAGACCCCATGAATACCGGCTGGAATATCATCCAGTCTCTGCTCGCCATCGGATCCGGCGGGTTGTTTGGACTGGGTCTGGGCAGCAGCCGGCAGAAGTTTTTCTACTTGCCTGAACAGCACACCGATTTCATCTTCGCCATCATCGCTGAGGAGCTGGGATTCCTCGGAAGTCTAGCGGTGCTGTGTTTGTTTTTCCTTCTCGCTTGGAGAGGTTTTCGAGTGGCTATGAGGGCGCCGGATCTATTTGGAAGCTATCTGGCGGTGGGCATCACCTCAATGATTGTCGTTCAGGCTGTTCTCAATATCGGAGTTGTCAGCGGTGTGCTGCCGGTGACCGGTGTGACGCTGCCCTTTATCAGCTTCGGCAGTTCTTCGCTGGTGGTGAACCTGGCGGGTGTAGGGGTCTTGCTGAATATCTCTAGGCGAACTCGCTAGGGTTTGGGTGGTGAGTTTATGCGTGTTCTGATTGCCGCCGGCGGCACCGGCGGTCATATCTATCCTGGTTTGACCATCGCTAATGAGCTGAAAAAGCGCTATCCCGCAGGGGAGATTCTTTTTGTCGGGACCCAGTACGGGCTGGAAAAGGACATAGTACCGCGGGCCGGGTATCCTTTGGAACTCATTTCCGTTCAGTACATTCGTCGGGCATTATCTTTCGATCTGGTCAAGACTGGCTTCGCTGCCGTGAAGGGTTTGGTGCAATCATTGAGAATTATCCGACAGTTTAAGCCCGATGTAGTTGTAGGCACCGGCGGGTATGTGGCCGGTCCGGTCCTCTTGGCTGCTGCTTTGAGCAGAGTGCCTACACTCATACAGGAGCAGAACGCCTTTCCGGGAATCACCAATCGGCTCTTAGGTAGGTTTGTGTCGGCAGTAGCCTTAGGTTATGCCGAGGCGGAGCGGTATTTCCCCAAAGATGGGCGGGTAATGGTGACCGGCAATCCAATTCGCACTGAGATCACTGCTATCACCAGAGCGGAGGGCATCCGCCGTCTTAATCTTCGGCCTGACCACAGGACCATCGTGGTTTTCGGCGGCAGCCAAGGCGGTTTGACCATCAACCGGGCCATGCGGGAATTGGCTCCCCGACTGAAAAAGGAGCCCAGGCTGCAGGTAATTCATCAGACCGGCCAGAGAAGCTATGCTGATGTAGTCCGGGAGGTGCTGGGGATATCTGAGGAGGGAATAGGACAACTGCCACCGTCGGTTCAGGACGGCTGTATAAGGATCGTCCCTTACATTTACGATATGCCGGCGGCACTGGCTGCGGCGGACCTGGTGGTCGGCAGAGCCGGGGCTTTGTCCATCGCCGAAATGACCGCCAGAGGAGTGCCTGCCGTCTTAATTCCCTTTCCCTATGCGGCAGCTAACCACCAAGAGAAGAATGCCCGGGTGCTGGAGCGGGCAGGCGCTGCTCGGGTTATACTGGACCGAGATGTCGATGGCGACACATTAGGAACTTGCATTTTTGAACTCCTCAATAATCCCCGCCTATTGCATCAGATGGCTGCGGCCAGCAAGAAGTTGGGAAAGGGTGATGCCGCAAAGGTAATTGCAGACAGAATTGCAGCCCTGGCGGGCTGGGCTTAGCTGCCGGTATGGAAGATGTGGGAAGATAGAGGAATGGGCGCACAATAGTAGGCCCCTGCATACTATGTAGTATCCCTGCCCTAGGCAGTCACAAAGAACAGGGAGGGCAAAGAGCGGATGGGGATACACATTGAGCAGGGGCCTATTCGTGTTCATTTTGTCGGAGTCGGCGGTATTGGGATGAGCGGTATTGCCAAGCTTTTGGTGGAGATGGGATGGCCGGTATCCGGCTCAGACCTGGTTGCATCGGAAAAGACGAATTCATTGAAAAAAGCTGGAGTTGTGGTGCACACCGGACATCGGCCGGAGAATGCGGCCGGCGCCGATCTGGTCGTAGTATCGTCAGCTGTTCCCCCGGATAATTGTGAGCTGCTTTTTGCCCGAGAAAACGGCATTCCGGTTATCACCCGCGCTCAAATGCTGGGAAAACTCATGGAGAGCCGCTGTGGAATCGCGGTTGCAGGCACCCACGGCAAGACCACCACCACTTCCATGCTGTCTTTGGTTCTAGAAAGGATGGGATTAGATCCCAGCGTGGTTGTAGGCGGAGAGGTCTTCGACTTCGGCGGCAACGGCAAGCTGGGCCGCGGTCCCCACATGGTAGTGGAAGCTGATGAAAGTGACGGCTCATTGCTGGCCCTGCCGGCAGAGATCGCGGTGATCACCAATGTCGAAGCTGACCATTTGAACTACTACGGCGACCTGGAGGCGGTGCGGGCGACCTTTCTCAGATTTATGCGTCAAGTACCTCCACAAGGGGTTGTCGTAACTTGTGCCGATGATCCGGGTCTTGTTCAATTGGCCAAGCAGGTGAGGTCTCGGCATGTAGATTACGGCCTGACCAACGGCGCCCTATGGCAGGCCACTGATCTGGAGTTTTCTCCTTTTGAGGCCCGCAGTACCGTTTGGCGGGGCAAGGCCAAAATAGGCTCCCTGCGCCTCCGAGTCCCGGGAAGTCACAATGTGGCCAACGCCTTGGCCGTCTTGGCAGTGACAGGAGAGTTGGGGCTTTCTACAAGTGATGCTCTCGCCATCCTGGAGGAATTCAGGGGAGTTGCCCGCAGATTTGAGAAAATCGGCGAGGTCGGCGATGTGCTGGTCATCGACGACTATGCCCATCATCCGACGGAGGTCAAAGCCACTCTAGCTGCTGCTCGGCATCTTGAAAGAAGGATCATCACTGTCTTTCAACCTCACCGGTACACGAGGGTGGCGGCATTGCTGAAGGAGTTTGCCCTGTGTTTTTCCAATACCGACCTCCTGATCCTCACCGATATTTACCCAGCGGGAGAAAAGCCCGTCCCGGGGATCTCCGGCGGCCTGTTGGCTGAGGCAGTAGCAGCGACAGGTTTTTCAAACCTAGTTTACATACCCAGCTGTAAAGACATTCCATCATACCTGGCTGAACTGGTTCGACCAGGAGACGCGGTGATAACCATGGGAGCCGGTAATATCAGGACTGTAGGCCTTGAGTTTGTAGATTTGCTGAAAGCGCGGGTGGTGGCACAGTGCGAAGGCTGCGGATCAATGGTCGTCGGCAGCTGAAGGGGCTGATTCCCATCAGCGGGGCCAAGAATGCTGTCCTGAAGCTGATGGCAGCAGCTTTAATGGCCCCGGGAGAATCGGTGATTCACAACGTCCCTCACATTCAGGACGTTTCCACTATGATTGAGCTTTTGAAGACCCTGGGCGTCAGCGTCCAGTTTGAAGGAAACACCCTCCGGCTGTTGGTAGGCGAGCATATAGGGGAAGAAGCTCCCCATGAACTGGTCCGGAAAATGAGGGCTTCCATTCAAGTTATGGGTCCGCTCTTAGGCCGGCTGGGCAGGGTTCGGGTGTCGCTGCCCGGCGGTTGTGCCATTGGAGAAAGGCCCATTGACTTTCACCTGAAAGGCTTTAGGCAGCTGGGTGCTCAGATTCGAGAACAGCACGGCTATATCTACGCAGAAGCTAAGGAACTCCAAGGAGTCGATATTCAGCTGGACTATCCCAGTGTCGGTGCCACAGAAAACCTAATGATGGCAGCCGCCTTGGCTAAGGGTGTTACCCACATTCGCAATGCCGCCCGGGAACCGGAGATTATCGAGGTGCAGAATTTTCTCAACCAGATGGGTGCCAAGATCCGAGGAGCAGGTACCGACGTTATCCGCATCGAGGGCGTAGACACCCTGTATCCGGCAGAACATACGGTGATTCCCGACCGCATCGAGGCGGGAACATACCTGGTGGCTGCTGCCATGACCGGCGGGGAAGTGACCGTTCGTCCAGTCGTTCCGCAGCATGTCTCCAGCCTTATAGCCAAGTTCAAAGAGATAGGTATCGAAACCCTGGTTGAAGACGATAGTATCACGGTTTACTCCACCGGCAGCTACCGAGCGGTGAATTTCCAGTCTCTGCCTTATCCGGGATTTCCTACGGATCTTCTGCCCCAGGTGATGGCCATGATGACTTTGGCCAAAGGTACCAGCGTCATACGGGAGACGGTTTACACCAACCGCTACAAGCACGTCAGTGAGCTGAGGCGGATGGGAGCCAATATCATCCTGGCTGATCGCAGCGCTGTGGTCCAAGGGATCCCCGCCCTGAGCGGAGCAGAGGTAATGGTACCTGATCTCAGAGCCGGAGCGGCCTTGGTGCTTGCCGGTTTGGCAGCCCACGGCACTACCGTCGTGGAAGACGACGGCCACTTGGACAGAGGCTATGACAACCTTCTCGGCAAGCTTCAGGCGGTGGGAGCGGATATCGCCCTTCTTCAGCAATAGCTGGATAGTTGCTCTTCGGCTGAGAATTCTTGCATATAACCGCCGGTCAGCTGTGCTATAATGAAAGAGTAACGGACAAGCGGGAGAGGGTGAGATTTCATGCCCAGGGAGCGGGAGGGTTATTCTCTCTGGTTTTCCACAGCGATCTTGCTCCTGGTTGTAGGCCTGTATGGTTTCCTGCACTCTCCTTTTTTCAAGGTTCAGTACATTCAGGTTAACGGTTCCAGCTACACCCCGGAACAGCTGGCTGAAATTGCCGGCATTGAAAAGGGGACAAGCCTTCTGGGGTTAGATGTCGACCTCGCGGTCAAAAGATTGGAACAGGAACCGATTATCTCACGGGCAGTCATCTACCGATATCTCCCCGATACCGTTTACATACAGGTGGAGGAGCGGTCTCCCATAGCCATGGTGCCCTCTGAACTGGGATTCTGCGGCGTTGCCGCCGACGGAACTGTCCTAGGCAGAGTGGAAGGCGCTGCCGTCAACCTGCCAGTGATTACCGGGGTGGACAAGAACTCAATTCTAGTGGGGAAAAAGAACGTCAGCGAACTGGTCATCGCTGCCGGGATCCTCAGAGAGCTGCCCCGGGCGGTAAGAGACCTTGTTTCTGAAGTTAACGTGGTGGATCGGGATTGTCTGAAAATCATCAGCGGCAGTCTGGTGGAGTACCATCTAGGCGGCCCTGGAAACCTCAAAGAGAAGCTGGATGTCGTGGCCACCCTTCTGCCGCGGTTGGATTCCGTATCCTCTCAGGCCTACACTATTGTTGATGTTTCAAACCCGAAAAGGCCGGTAGTCCGCAAATTACCCTAGTTAAGTCGACGAAAACTTTCCCGGTAAAGAGGGAATCTACTCAGATTGTGGAATTAGGAAGCAAAGGTAAACCGCTCCTAAGAATACAGGGACTGTGAGAGGCTTAGGTGAAGATGATTGGGAGCAACCCAGCCAAGATGCGAAGGTTTGGCAGCTGCTTTGGACATAGGCACATCCAAGGTGGCGGCAGTCATAGCCGAGGTTAACCCTGCCGGAGCCAAGGTGATTGGCGTTGGTACAGGCTTCCACACCAGCTTGCATCGCAGTCAGGTCACCGATTGTGAAGCCTTGGCAAAGGCTGTTATGGAAGCGGTGATCAAGGCGGAAAGGCTGGCGCAAGTTGTTATGCCGCCGGCAGTAGTGGGCATACCGGGAAGCTATTGCTCATTATTTACTGCCCGGGGGTCGGCAGCTATCAAGCGGCCGGGTCACCGAGTTCACGCCGCAGATGTGGCTCGGGCTCTGGATGCAGCTTGTGCTGTGGCTATCCCTCCGGGGTGGCGTATAGTTGATCAGGCGATACACGCCTACCTTTTGGATGGGCACAGGATGGAGGAACCTCCTATCGGCCGTGTCGGTGAGCTGTTGGAGGTGGATGTACAGTTCATAACCGCATCTTTATCGGCGTTAAGGGAGCTTACTGAGTGTCTGGAACAAACCGGCGTGCAGGTCGATGGGATGGGGGTACAGTGTCTGGCCGCAGCACGGATGGTACTGTCTTCCGCCCAGCGAGAGCTGGGAGCTGCCTTGGTTGACCTTGGTGCTGGCCAGACTGATATCGCAGTCTTCCGGGGTGGACAGCTTGACATTCTTGCCTGTCTGCCTGTGGGAACTGGCAATCTAGCCCGAGATCTTTCCGCAGGGTTGGGTATTTCCATAGAACAGGCTGAGCAGTTGGTGCGGAGAATAGGCTGTGCACAACTCTTCCACTCGGCGGTTGGTCTCGGCCTGGGTACGGACAGCTCGACCAGGGCCCTGCTTGAGGACATGCAGGTGGACCTGCGGGATTATACAGATGTTTTCATGGCTAGGGCAGAGGAGATCTGGCAGCTTGTCAAAAGTCATATAGGTGAAAAGCGGAGTGGCGGGAACCTTGCGGCAGGAGTGAGGTTGGCGGGAGGTGGAGCCCTTGTCCCTGGGATGGCAGCACTTGGTTCAAGGATTCTGGGGATGCCGGTTGATGCGTCCCTTCCACAGAGCCTGAAGAGCCTGCCGGAGGCCTGTCAAAGCCCCGCTTACACGGCGGCAGTGGCGCTAGTCCACGAGCAGGCAAAGAGCCTGATTGAGTCTCAGACTGCAGGTGCCAGCACATCTGCCTCCTTAAACGTTTTGTGGCAAAAGGTACGTGATTGGCTTAAGTCTTAGCAAGGAGATATGCCGGTGGTGCCGGTTCTTGGGAGGTAACGGACATGTTCGAATTCGACACGCAAGCCGGGCAGTTCGCCAACATCAAGGTGGTGGGGGTCGGCGGCGGTGGCAGCAATGCAGTGAACCGCATGATTGAGGCAGAATTACAGGGTGTGCAGTTTATCGCTTTGAATACTGATGCTCAGGCATTGATGATGTCTAATGCCAGCCATAAGCTTCAGATCGGAGAGAAGCTGACTAGAGGGTTAGGAGCGGGGTCTAACCCTGAGATCGGTCAGAAGGCCGCAGAAGAGAGCCGTGATGAGATCAGAGCCCTTCTAGAAGGGGCAGATATGATCTTCATTACTGCTGGAATGGGTGGCGGCACTGGTACCGGAGGAGCTCCTGTGGTAGCGGAGATTGCCCGAGAGGTTTCGGCATTGACCGTTGGGGTAGTGACTAAACCTTTTAGCTTCGAAGGCAGGCGACGCATGCAGCAGGCTGAGAAGGGGATTGCCGCCCTTAAGGACAAAGTGGATACGCTGATTGTTATCCCCAATGACCGGCTGCTGCAGGTGGCGGAGAAGAAGACGTCAATTGTCGAGGCCTTTCGAATGGCTGACGAAGTACTGCTTCACGGAGTACAGGGCATTTCCAATTTGATCACGGTACCGGGGCTGATCAACCTAGACTTTGCCGACGTTCGCACTATTATGACCGATGCCGGTTCAGCGCTCATGGGATTGGGTTACGCCAGCGGCGAAAACAGGGCTGCCAAGGCAGCTTCCATGGCCATTTCCAGCCCCCTGCTGGAGGCCTCCATTGAGGGCGCCAAGGGCATCTTGCTCAACATTACCGGCAGCTCGTCTCTGGGGCTGTTCGAGGTCAACGAAGCTGCGGAGATTATTGCCTCAGCTGCCGATCCCGACGCTCACATCATCTTCGGGGCAGTCATCGATGAGTCGCTGAAGGACGAGATCCGGGTGACAGTCATCGCTACCGGATTTGAGGGCCGGTCGGACCGCAAGACGGAACACGCTGAGCGCCGCGGTTTCAAGGATGATTTTGAAATCAAGCCCTTTGCCACAGACGATCTGGATATCCCAGCTTTCTTGCGGAGAAAATAGCGAAACAGGCGGGGGACAGCAGATCACTCCATCTTTTTGATCTCCCGCCTCAGTTTCTTCAGGATCCGCTTTTCCAGTCGGGAGATGTAGGACTGGGAGATTCCCAGACAGTCGGCTACTTCTTTTTGCGTTTTTTCCTCGCCATCTTCCAATCCAAAACGGAGCTTCATGATGCGGGTTTCCCGAGGAGTGAGCCGCTTAAGGGCACCCACCAGCAGTTCTCTATCTACTTCTTCCTCTATCCCCTTGCTGACGTTGCTTTCTACTCCCAGAATGTCGATCCAACCGATCTCATTGCCGTCGTAATCGGTGTGGAGAGGTTCCTCCAAAGACACCTCAACCCTAGTCTTGCTGTTGCGGCGGAGAAACATCCGAATCTCGTTGTCTATACACTTGGATGCATAAGTAGCCAGCTTTACATTCCTGTTGGGGTCGAAGGTGTTGACGGCTTTAATGAGCCCGATGGTGCCGATGGAGACTAGGTCTTCCATGGCAACCCCCGAGCTCTCGAATTTTCGGGCAATATACACCACCAGACGCAAATTCCGTTCGATCAGGGTGTTTCGAACACTCTTATCGCCTGAGCCTAATCTCTTGAGGAGCTCGCTCTCCTCTTCTGCACCCAAGGGAGGAGGCAGCACTTCACTACTGCCGATGTAATAAACAAAACTCGGCTTTAGTCCCAACCGCTGGCAAAGGCGGAGAGCCAGAGCTCGCAAAGTTAATGAAAGCAGGAGCCGTCGCTGTTTCACTGTCCCTCGCCTCCTGAGGCTGCCGGGCTCACCGCCGGCGAGAAAGAGAATTCCCCCAGAACGCCGTGAACTAAAGACGGCGGTACCAAAGCTTGATACTCACCGGCGTTGTCCAGCTGGTGGCTGCACAGGGCTACGATGGCTTCACCCAACGGAACGGATTGTCCCGACACATCCAAGGTGACCATATCGGGGCGAAAGCCGACTAACATGCCGCTCTTGCTGCCCAAAGAGCTGTAAGGTATGACCCGAAAACGACTGGACCACCGGGATGCCGCCAGAAGCTGCGTAAGAGCTTTTTCATCTCCGCTCTTTAGTTGATGAAGATTAGCCGCCAGGTCCGGAGGCAGCAGTCTGGCCAACAGCTCCTGTTCCAAGACTATTACCGGTGTGCCGGTCAAAGGGTCGGTGAGGTGATTGCCTGTATCCAGCAACCCGATAACCTTGATGATCTCATCGCCAAAATGGATACTGATGGGCAGCTGGTAAATTGACCGGATCATACTGGTCTGGACTACACCCCAACCTAACTCAGCGATGATTAAGATGGCTGCGGTGGCTGTTATTAGGCCCAGAAAGGTATTAGGTTCGGCCGGCGTACCCAGAACATAGGCCGCGGCCAAACCGATGCCCCCGGAGGCAAAACCGAGGCCGCCAAAATGCAGAGCCAGCTTAACCAGCCGGCGGAGGGAAACTGGATGAAAGGTTACCAGCAGCATGATGAGGGTTACTGCCAGTATTGTTGGTATGAAGCGGAGCAGTCCATAATAGGGAATGATCCGCAGGCTGGCCAGATAAACAAGCAGAAAATGGGCGGTGCCCAAGGCTGCACCGGCACAGAGCCGGCGCCAGTTGGTCTTGGCCAACGTGACGGCTGCTGTTGCCCAAAGAAGCAAGTAATCACAGATGAAATTGGCTGCCAAGTACAGCAAAAGCACATCGACATACACAACATAATTCGAGGCCAACAACCTCACCCTCTCTCCGGCCGTCTTCTGATTTATTATACCTGGCAGATTTGCCATGTCCTTCTATATTCTACCGCCGATCAACATCAGCAGCGGAGGTATTCGGAATAAACCGGCATCCCTCAGGCAATACTGAACAATACAAGCAGCTCGCAATGCTTGGGGGGAGAACGGTTTGAACAAAGTTGAAATCTGCGGTGTTAACACATCTAAGCTGCCGGTTCTCTCTAATGAGGAAATGAGGGAACTTCTGCGGGCTATGAAGGAAGGCGACGGAGAAGCCCGCAAGAAGCTTATTCAAGGCAACCTCCGGCTAGTACTGAGTGTAATCCAAAGGTTCAACAACCGGGGTGAACCTGTGGATGACTTGTTTCAAGTGGGCTGCATCGGCTTGATGAAAGCCATTGATAATTTCGATCTCAACCAAAATGTCAAGTTCTCTACCTATGCAGTACCGATGATTATCGGAGAGATTCGCCGCTACCTGAGGGACAACAACCCTATCCGGGTGTCCCGCTCCCTTAGGGATATAGCCTATAAAGCACTTCAGGTTAGAGATGCTTTGGTAGCCAAATATTCACGGGAACCGACCATTGGTCAGATTGCAGCAGTCCTAAAGATGCCCAGGGAAGAAGTTGTCTATGCGCTGGACGCTATTCAGGAACCGGTATCGCTTTTTGAGCCTATTTACCACGACGGAGGAGATCCCATCTTCGTCATGGACCAGATCAGCGACGAGAAAAATGAAGACAGCAGTTGGCTGGAGGGAATCTCCATCCGGGAGGCGATGAACAAGCTTGGTGAACGGGAAAGGTTGATTCTCACAATGAGATTCTTCGGCGGCCGTACGCAGATGGAAGTCGCGGAAGAGATCGGTATTTCCCAAGCTCAAGTCTCCCGGCTGGAGAAGGCGGCCCTAAAGCACCTGCGCCGACATATGACAGTCCATGAAGCTGATACAGCCAATCAATGATTGGGGTTTACGCAGCTGTCAAGATAATAGACCGCTGGAGGTGGCGAAGGTGATGGCAAAGAAGTTCCGCAGCCGCTTACTGCTTTCCGGGATCATACTGGCAGCGGCGCTGCTTTTGAGTTTTCTTGCTGTGCAGGTGACCAGCAGTACCTTGCCGGGTGAAGCAGCGTTTGTAGAAGAGGCATTTAATGTGGAAAACCTGATCAGGCTTCACGTTCTTGCCAACAGCGACTCGCCGGCGGATCAAGAGCTAAAGCTTAAGGTGCGGGATGCAGTACTGGCAGAAACCGGACATCTCTTGACGGGAGCTGCCACCAAGGCTGAAGCCTGGGAGAAACTGGAGCTTAACAGGGAAGTCCTGCAAGCAGCTGCCCAAAATGTGGTAAACCTGGCTGGGAAAAACTACCCAGTAGAGGTGCGGTTGGGAGAATACCATTTCCCGGAGCGGACGTATGGGACCTTGCGAGTGCCGGCAGGCGATTACCAGGCCGTAAAAGTAGTAATAGGAGAAGGACGCGGCAGGAACTGGTGGTGTGTACTGTTTCCGCCCCTTTGCCTGCTCGAAGGCGCAGGGGAAGCCCACCAGCCGGTGGTACGGCAGCAGAAGGCAGCTGATCAAGGAGAGCATCGGCAGGTGGTGGTTGAATGGCGGCTTAAGTATTTCGAAGGCCTCTACCGGGACTACAGCCAGAAGCTGGCAGCCTTCCTGCACTCGGTGCGGAACAGAGCTGTTCTTTCCGCGCAGGAGCTTTCGTCTTAGGCGGAGTCTAATCCAGCCGCGCAGGAGTACATTTGCTCTCACCCCCACATATAAATAGTATACGGCGGAGTAGGCCCGGGGGTGGGAACCATGCTGGTTAAGACATCGGAGCTTTGGGTGCTTGATGTAATCAACACCGTGGACGGTCAGCGGCTGGGAAACATCACCGACTTAGATATTGACCTGGCCACGGGGAGAATCAATGCTCTGATCCTATCTGAACCAGGTGGTTTTCTGGGGCTGTTCCGCCGGGGGCGAGAACTTGTCATCCCTTGGGAGAAAGTAATACTCATCGGCATCGATGTGATCCTGGTAGAAATGGCTTCCCTGCGAGAGCAGCGGCGGGGAAGACCTGAAGCATAGTCCCCGGTGATGACCGGGGACGTACTGGTTTTCTGCTGTAGTACTATTCTAGAGGCTGAAACTCGTCTTTACCTACTCCGCACAGAGGGCAAACCCAGTCATCCGGCAGTTCCTCGAAGGGTACGCCTCCTTCTTCCTCTGGGTCGTAGATGTAGCCGCATACCGTGCACTCCCACTTGGTCATCAGAGTATCCTCCTTTGCCGCTTCTCCAATGAAGCTCATTGGTAAGTATGGAGTGTTTTCACCATCTGCTATGCATTTCCTGCAGAAAAACCCCATTTGTTTCCAACTGTAGGGGTATAGTATAATGAATGCAAGTAACCGTGCACTTTAAGTGGGTGGGATTAAGGTGAAATGCCCCTTTTGCGGTTTTCTCGAGAGCAAGGTCGTCGATTCTCGGGCAACCGAGGAAGGTGCCTCTATCCGCCGACGGCGGGAATGCATACAGTGCGGCCGCCGCTTTACCACGTATGAGCGGTTGGATGAGGTCCCCCTGATGGTGGTCAAGAAAGACGGAAGACGGGAACCATTTGCGCGGGAGAAGATCATCAACGGCATCCTAAAAGCTTCTCAAAAGCGCCCCATCAGCTATGAGGTGATCGAAAACCTCGCTAGGGATATAGAGCGGGAACTGCGCAACCAGATGGAGAGGGAAGTGCCCTCTCAGATCATTGGAGAGATGGTGATGGAGCGGCTGCGGGAACTGGATGAGGTCACCTATGTGCGCTTTGCGTCGGTATACCGGCAGTTCAAAGACATCAGCCGCTTCATGGAAGAGCTGGAGAAGCTGCTGCAGCAGCGGAATAAGTAGATGGGAGAAAAGTAAGTATGGAAAGCTGCAGGGAAGAAGTTTTGCAGTGGCGGGTAAGCAAGAATGTTGGACTTTGCGAACCGAATAACGGAGTGCTGCCTAAATCCGTTGTCTGTGCCTTTTCCAGCCGCCAGGGAGGCGTGAGCACTGGTGCTTACACGTCTTTGAATCTCGGGCTGCACGTCGGTGACCGGCCCGATAATGTTGTCGCTAACCGTCGGCGTTTTGCTTCAGCTATCGGTATTGACCTTGAAGGCTGGGTGGCAGGTAACCAAGTGCACGGTAAAGACGTTGCCGTCGTGGGTAGAAAAGACCGGGGAAGAGGAGCTTTTTCCCAGGATACCTCGCTGGCGGCCGTCGATGCTCTCGTTACCAACGAGGCTGGAGTCTGGCTGACCTGTTACTGCGCAGATTGTGTTCCGTTAATATTTTGGGATGCCCAAGGAACGGCAGTAGGTGTTGCTCATGCCGGCTGGCGGGGCACTTTGGCCAAAGTGGGGCTGGAGGTAGTAGCCAAGATGGTTGGTAACTTCGGCTGTGCTCCAGAACGAATTCACGTGTTGATTGGCCCCGCTGTTGGCAGCTGCTGCTATTCTGTAAGCGAAGAGCTTGCCCGCCTTTTTGAGCGGGAGTTCGGCTCAGGACCTTTGACAAATAGGGAGGGGCAAACCTTTCTTGACTTAAAAGCTGCCAATCGGGAGTACCTGGTGAGGGGAGGAATACCGCCCGACCAGATCTATGTCAGCGGGTTGTGCACATCATGCCTGCCCGGGATCTTTTTCTCACATAGACGGGACAAAAGCCCTACGGGCAGGATGGCGGCAGTGATCGGATTGCGGGAGCGCTAAGTGCTCCCGCATCTCCGTTGTCCGTGGCACAAGGAGTTTTAGATGGAGATGGGGAATGTGAAGTAAGCGGGAGTGAGTTTGGTGGCGAGGACCGTTGAATATGCCAAGACAGGGAAACGGCCCTCTGCGTTAAGCCGCAGAGGCAGAGACATCTTAGGAGTGCTGCTTTTCGCCGCGGGTGTGTTCATCTGGCTCAGCCTGCATACCGAAAGCGTGGGTATCGTCGGCCTGTGGGTGGCAAGATATGCCCGTTGGCTTTTGGGCTTGATGGCAGATTTGCCAGTATTCTTATCCCTTTTGGCAGGCTGCCTGTGTGTTTGGGGAAAGGGAAAGGATACTGCCTGGGGAAGGATTCTGACGGGGTTAACCCTTTTCACAGGGGCGCTGTTGGTCTTGATCCATCTGCAGACCACTGATGGTGTGCCGGCTGGTTACATAAGGTATTCCCGGGAGGTGTTCAGCCGGCCCCGGGGTACCGGCGTAATTGGCCAGTACTTAACATCAGTGAGCTTGCAGGCCTTTGGTCTGGGAGGCACGTATGTCCTAATCGTGACCTGCCTGCTCATCGCTGTTATCCTCTTGGTGGATGTGCCTCTGTTTCGGTCGGTTGTGGGGGCAGGAAGCTGGGTCTTTGGAAAGACTGCGTCAGCTTGGCGCAATCTTAAGGAAACCTGGACGGCAGCCGCTGCGGTGGTCTCCAGTTGGAAGAGGAAATCGAGGACCAAAGCAGCAGTTGGGAAGTCCAGAGAAGGGAAACGACCAGCGCAAGGAGATGTTAAGCGCGGCAGCCGGCAGGTTAAGGACCAAGACGGTGATCACGCCGTGAGGGAGGTGGCGGCATCCCGGGACGATGGATCCAGGATGGAGTCAGCTGCGGCTGAAGCCGGGATCGAACCAGATGTTTCGGATGCCTCTTTTTCCCAGCCCAGGCGGGTGGGACCGTTCACCCTGCCGCCGTTGGATTTGCTGAGGCCTTCTAGAACTCGGAAACCTCAGCGCCAGTTTAATGATCAAACAGCGCTCTTAGAGACTACTTTGGCGAGCTTCGGTATTGAGGCCCAAGTGGTGGATGTGTGCCACGGGCCCACTATCACCCGCTACGAGATTCAGCCGCCGCCGGGCATTAAAGTCAGCCGCATTGTGGCCTTGGCAGATGACCTGGCCTTAGCCTTGGCAGCACCGGATGTGAGGATCGAAGCGCCGGTGCCGGGCAAATCAGTGGTGGGGGTTGAAGTTCCCAACCCGGAACCTAGTATCGTGTACCTGTACGAAGTGCTGGAGAGCCCAGAATTCCAAAATCATCCTTCTTGCTTGGCGATGGCGCTGGGTAAAGACATTGCCGGTAATCCAGTGGTGGCCGATTTGAAGAAGCTCCCCCACTTACTGGTGGCAGGTGCAACCGGCTCCGGAAAAAGCGTGTGCCTAAATGCAATGATCGCCAGTTTCCTCTACAAGGCCACGCCTGAGCAAGTGCAGCTCTTGATGGTCGATCCCAAGCGGGTAGAGCTGACGGCGTACAACGGCGTCCCCCATCTGATTTGTCCCGTGGTCACTGATCCCAAAAAGGCCGCCGCGGCTCTCCGCTGGGCGGTGAGAGAGATGGAGCGCCGCTATGAGCTGTTTGCGGATGCCGGGGTGCGAAACATCGAATCATATAATAAGTGGATGATCGACAACAGGGAACGTTACGGTGAAGGGGAGCTTCTGCCGTATATAGTGGTGATCATTGATGAGTTAGCTGACCTCATGATGGTGGCTGCTGCGGAAGTTGAGGATGCTATCTGCCGTTTGGCTCAAATGGCAAGAGCAGCGGGAATGTGTCTGATCATCGCTACCCAGCGTCCATCGGTAGATGTGATCACCGGCCTGATAAAGGCCAACATACCGTCACGGATCGCCTTCGCAGTATCGTCGCAGGTGGATTCTAGAACGATCCTGGACATGGCCGGTGCTGAGCGGCTTTTGGGAAAAGGCGATATGCTCTATTTCCCAGTAGGTGCTTCCAAAGCCATTAGAGCCCAAGGGGCCTTGATTTTGGAAAAAGATATCGAGAAACTGGTTAACTTTTGGTCGCAGCAAGCCGATCCTAATAATCAGGAAGAGTCGAGGGTGAATTTGGATGAGTCGGTGGACCGGGAAGTGAGCATTGAAGATGAACTGTTCGACGATGCCGTCCGGCTGGTGATAGAGTCCGGACAAGCCTCCATCTCCATGCTGCAGCGCCGCTTTAGAATCGGGTATTCGCGGGCTGCCCGGTTGATCGATGCCATGGAGCTCAAGGGTATTGTTGGTCCCCACCAGGGCAGTAAGCCCCGGGAAGTTCTGGTGCACAATTACGAAGAAATAGCCGCAGGCGGGGAGTCGTAAAACATCTAGTTATTACGAAAGAAGGGATGGACGGTGACCGACGCTGGGCGAATGCTGGAAGAAGCCCGCTTGAGCAAAGGTATAACCCTAGACAAGGTAGAGGCCGATCTCAAGATACGCAAAGCTTACATTCTGGCTATGGAGTCGGGAAGATGGGAAGAACTTCCGGGTTATGCCTATGCCATCGGTTTCTTGCGCACTTACGCCGAATACTTGGGGTTATCCGGTGACGAAATAGTACAGGAGTACAAGACCTGGCGGGAACTCCAAGGAAATGAGATCCTAGCAGAAGAACCGCCGGTGGGAGTTTTTCATAGAGCCAAGGAATTGCAGACGGACAGCGGAATCTTCCAGCTGAGCGCCAAGGATAAGAGTAGAGGGCGCCGCCGTAAAGGTGGTCGCGGCCTGGCGCTGATCCTGATCATATTGGTAGCCTTGATTGCCTACCTTCTGCTCAACTGGTACCAGAGTTTCTTCGGCACAGGGGGAGGAGAGGTTCCCGGCAGAGAGGTGGGTGACCTGTTTTCTCAGGAAGAACTGCAGGTAGAGCCTTTACCAGAGGTGGGGATTTCCATTGGGGAGACTGAAGCGCATGCACCATCCCCGCCGGGAGAGGATGAGCCGTTGGCTCCTGTTGAGGTGGCGAGCGGCGATAGGAGTGATGAGAAAGCGGAAGGAGAAGAACCTTTAGACGATACGGTTCCGCCGCCAGGGGCAGCGGACGCTGGGCTGGAGCAGCTGTCGGAGACAGCTGCCGGCGCAGATGAGCCCGAGGAAGTGCATGTCACTTTGCCCGATGATGAAGTTCATAGACTGCCTATGGTAACTGTTGAGGAGGATATCTGGCCCATTACCTTGGAAGCCGTGGCTGAGGGCCGCTGCTGGGTAGAGGTAAGGTGCGATGGAGAGGTTAAGCTGTCGCGGACTATAGAAGCTGGAGAGAGCTTCCGCTGGCAGGCGGCGGAGGAGATCAGGATTCGTTTCGGCAGGGCTGATGTGGTACGGCTGAAACTCAATGGTCAGGATATCGGTCCAGCCGGAAAAGGCGTTGTCACCAGGGTCTTTACGGCTGAGTAGGCAGTGGGCTAAAGCCTTAGACAAGTCCTTCGCCATAATGTAGGTACTCGCGGAATATCTTATGGACAACGCGAATATCTATTATGGCGAAGGGGGTTGATGGCTTTGGCTCGAAGAGCTTGGAGAACTCGGCAGAAAAACGGACCTGGGTTGTTGTTTATTCTGGTGGCGCTGGTGGTGGTGGCAGCTGCCGGGGCGCGATATCTCGGTCTTTACGCTCCAGAACAGCCGACTCTATCTCCTCAGTGGCGGGCGGTACAGACGGAGGAATCCCAGCCAACTGAGGAAGAGATCAGCCGGAGAGCCCAGGAACCGGTAACTGTGTTGGTGCTTCACGCCCATACCAGTGAGAACTACTCGCCCAGCCCCTCCCATGACAAGAACGGCAAGGGAGAAATCCTGACGGTTGGGGCTGAGTTTTGTCAAGCCATAAGTGAAAAGGGCATTAAAGCAATCCATCTCAAGGCGAGCTTTGATGTGCCAAAGTACAGTGATGCCTTCAAGAATGCTGGAGAAGCAGTAGCCAGAGCTCTGGCTGAGAATCCTGGCATCAAAGCAGTGGTTGATATTCATCGGGATGGTTTGCCAGTGCAGAAGGATAAAGACTATACAGCTGCCGTAGCGGCTGGCCAGAGGGTGGCGAAGATCCTCTTTATCGTTGGGGATGTGGCAAATCCCAACACAAGCAGCAATATGGCCTTTGCGGAAGCGGTCAAGTCTCGCCTGGATTCAATGTTTCCTGGTGTGAGCAGGGGAATTAAGGTTCAGCACCGCAGTGTAAATGGCCATCTCCATCCTAATACGCTGTGTGCATATATCGGGGATTATAACGGCAATACGCTGGCAGAGGCGAGGGCATCAGCCCGGCTCTTAGCCGACGCTGTAGCAGCGGTGCTGCTGCAGCAGGCCCAGGAAGGCATGTCAGTACTGCCTACAACGACGCCTTGAAATTGCCGCAACCCCCTTCGTTGGGCAGAGAGCGGAGGTGCAACCCACCCTTGAACCTGGATGGTTTGGGGTGGGGTTTCTTAATGATGGAAGAAAAAACCGGCAGGAACGCATCAGACGAGCGGAGAAGTTTGTGGGCTGGACTAGATAGGTCGCGGCACAGCCGCTCATAGGAACTGGTTTTCTGGGCATATTAAGTGGAAGAGATTGGAGGTGCCCCTGTTTGGCTGAGCACATTCATATGATCGGCATTGGCGGTACAGGCATGAGTTCCATCGCCACCGTCCTACTGCAAATGGGGTACAGAGTAAGCGGTTCAGACGTTAAAGAATCACCTTCAGTTAACGCACTGCAGAAGGCAGGGGCTGACGTACATATTGGTCATGCGGCTGCCCATGTGGCAGGCGCAGACCTAGTGGTTTTTTCATCGGCAATTCCCGCGGACAATCCTGAGATACTGGAAGCCAAGCGGCTCGGCATCCCCATCCTGCACCGCTCGGAGATGCTGGCTAGGATTCTTAACAACCATGACGGAATAGCTGTGGCTGGAGCTCACGGCAAGACCACCATCACCGGTATGATCGCCCACATTTTCAGCTCTTTGGGGTTGGACCCAACGGTACTGGCAGGAGGGGAAATGCAAAACCACTGTGTTCATGCCTGCTGGGGCCGCGGGAAACATGTGGTGGCAGAAGCCGATGAAAGCGACGGCTCTCTGCTGCGGTATTATCCGCAAATCGCGGTTGTCACCAGCGTAGAAGCCGATCACCTGGAGAACTACGGCGGCCGCCTCAGTGAGTTGATTGATACTTACGCGCGCTTCTTGACTAATATCAAGAGCGGGGGCACCCTTGTTATCAGCAGCCAAGCCTATGCGGTACTGCAGGACAGTGTCGAACAAGCAAATGGAAGATTCTCGGTGATTGTTTACGGGTTGGGAGAGGAATCCGGCTCAGAGCAGCTGGACTATCGCGCTGGTGAAGTTGAACTCGCGGGAGCTACCTCAGCCTTTAACGTCTACTATCACGGCGAGCTTTTGGGGAGAGTAAGGTTGGTTATTCCTGGAGCGCACAACGTGGAAAACTCCTTGGCTGCCATCGCCGTAGCCCGGCAGGTGGACCTAGATTTTCAGCAAATTGCGGATGCTCTGGAAGGATTTCACGGCGCCCACCGCCGCTTCGAATGGGTAGGGGAAAGCTGTGGCGTTGTCGTCTATGACGACTATGCCCATCATCCCACGGAGCTGAAAAAAACCCTTCAGGCCGCCGCGCTTTTTGGCCGGCGAGTTGTGGCAATTTTTCAACCGCAGCGGTACAGCCGCACCAAGATTCTCATGAATGAGTTTGCCCGTTCTTTTCAAGACGCAGACCTGGTGGTTATTACAGATATCTATTCTCCGCCGCCGGAAAAGCCGCTGCCCGAAGTCTCCGCCGAGCGGTTGTCGGAGCTGGTCGCAGAGCAAATTGGCAGCGAGCGGGTGCTTTACGTGGGAAATAAGGATCGAATTCCCGATGTGCTGCTTCCCCATCTAGGCGCTAATGACCTTGTCCTTACAATGGGGGCTGGGGACGTGTGGCAGGTAGGTCCGGCACTCTTGCAGCGCCTTCGGGAAAGCGCCCGAGACTGCAGCCATCGCTAGTAGAAATCTTCCCCGCTAGCTGCAGTTATCCGCAAGCTGCAGCCCCACAGGCAACCTTCACTTTGATCCTCTAGCCGAAGCTTGCAGGTGATGGAGAATCCACGGCGAAGAGTTTCTTGGAGAATAGAACATATGTTAGCCTGAGGAATGGAGTGGGGATTGATCATGGGAGTTGAGCTGTTTCTGCAGGAGCTTCTCAACGGCAGGGACTATCGCGGCCAAGCGGTGGCGGTGCGGTGTCTTCCGGCCCGAAAGGCTGTATACGCAGAGCCTGAAAGGCCGCTGCCTCCGGAGCTGACTGCAGCTCTGGCAGAGATGGGAATCAAGCAGCTCTATTCCCACCAAGCGCGGGCAGTTGATTTGATCAGAGATGGTCAGAATGTGGTAATCGTTACCTCAACGGCTAGCGGCAAGACTCTATGCTACAATCTGCCGGTACTGGAGTCACTGCTGGCGGATCCCTCCACTAAGGCTTTATACTTGTTTCCCACCAAAGCCTTAGCCCAAGATCAGCTGCAGGGGCTGAACCGATGGAAAACGCTGATTCCGTCTCTGCCGCTGGTTGCTGGCACTTATGACGGCGATACCCCCCGGGACTTGAGGCGCAGGCTTAGGGACGAAGGAAATGTGATTTTGACCAATCCCGATATGCTCCATGCGGCCATCCTGCCCCATCATCCCAATTGGGGGAAGTTTTTTGCTAACCTCAAGTTCATCGTTCTCGATGAGATCCACACTTACCGGGGGATTTTCGGCAGCAATGTCGCCAATGTCCTGCGGCGCCTAAAGAGAGTCTGCCGACACTACCAGGCAAATCCCCAGTTCATCTGCTGCTCCGCTACTATTGCCAATCCTGTGGAGCTGGCAGAAGCCCTTACCGGCCAAAAAATGGCCCTAGTTGACAACGACGGATCACCTAAGGGCAAGAAACACTTTGTGCTGTGGAATCCTCCCCTCTTGCCTGACGGTCTGCAGCGGCGGAGTGCCAATGCAGAAGCCAAGGATCTGATGGTGCGGCTCTTGCGGCAGCGGATCCAGACCATTGCCTTCACTAGGGCAAGGGTGGTGGCGGAGCTCATTTACCGCTACGTGCGGGAGGAGCTCAGCCGTTTCGGCAGCGGTCTGGCCAATTCTATTAGGGCCTACCGGGGCGGTTATCTGCCCGAGGAGCGGCGGGCCATAGAAAGACAGCTCTTCTCAGGGGAGCTCCTAGGAGTAAGCTGCACCAATGCTCTAGAGCTGGGGATTGACATCGGTACCCTAGATGCGTGTTTAATCGTAGGCTTTCCTGGGACTATTGCCAGCGTTTGGCAGCAGGCTGGGCGGGCTGGTCGGCACAATGAAGATTCCCTGGTAATCCTCATAGGTCACAACAATCCCATCGACCAGTACTTGATGCAGCACCCTCAGTACTTCTTTGAGCAGACACCGGAAAACGCCATCATCGATCCCGATAACCCCTACATCGTGCTTGGGCACCTTAGGGCAGCGGCTTTCGAGCTGCCGCTGCGGGTGGACGAGGAAAGGGATTTTGGTCCCACGGCTCCGGCACTTTTGGATATCCTGGCGGAAGATCGCCAAGTGGTATATCGGGGGGACCGGTGGTTCTGGA
>DUMM01000030.1 GCA_012839845.1 Bacillota bacterium
GAATACCATGAATGGAAAAAACAACAGCAACAAGCAAAAAAAGTAAGTAAGGTTACCCCAATACGCTGAGTTCATCTAACCGAGGGATTTTACACACACTTATGGACTTGATCTCCCCTCTGCATCCCTATACACAGGCGCTGCTGTCGGCTGTTCCAGTTCCGTCGCTGCGTCATAAGAAGAAGCGGATTGTCCTTAAAGGTGACGTACCCAGTGCCATCAACAAGCCAACTGGCTGTGCTTTTCACACCCGCTGCTGGCGGGTGATGGACAAGTGCCGCAGTGTGGAGCCAGAACTTAGAGAAAAAGATGGCCATTGGGTGGCCTGTCATCTTCACTACTAATGGAGTAGAATTGATCTGAGCAGCACTGCTCGACGAAGCTGAAGAAAGGATTCAAAACAATATCTTGGAAGGGTGTAGAAGTATTGAGAGGTATCTATTCCGCACTGCTTGGTGCCTTTGACAGCGACGGGAAAGTCGATGTGCAAGGTGTACACGAACTGGTTCGCCACAATATTGCATTTTGTCACGTGGATGGGCTCTATGTGAACGGCTCAACCGGGGAAAACTTCTTGATGACAACAGAAGCCAAAAAGCAGATGTTGAAGGCGGTAGCCGAAGCTGCCAATGGTGAGGTGCGTTTGATTGCCCATGTGGGTTCTAATGTGCTGGAAGAGGCACTGGAGCTCTCTCACTACGCCGCAGAGCTGGGGTATGATGCGGTTTCAGCAGTCACGCCGTTTTACTACAAGTTCTCGGCGGAGGAGATTAAAGGGTATTACCGCACCATTGCATCCCAAAGTCCTTTGCCCCTGGTTGCCTACTATATCCCAGCTCTAACTGGGATACAGCTCCGACTGGAGGACATCGAGGAGATCCTGAGGATCCCGAACATCATCGGCATTAAATTCACCTCCAATGATTTCTTCATTCTTGAATCTCTGCGCAGCGCCCTGCCTGATAAGCTGTTTTTCTCTGGCTACGATGAGATGCTGCTTTCGGCGGCAGTGCTGGGAGTGGACGGTGCAATTGGAAGCACTTACAACTGTATCGGGCATTGGGCTAAGCAGGTTATTGAAGCAGTTGGGGCAAACGATTTGAAAACAGCCCGGACTATGCAGCATCACATGAACGTTGTCATTCGGACCATGGTCAAAGCAGGCATTTATCCGACATTGAAGGCCCTGGCAAGACTGTACGGAGTTTCGATTGACGGCTGCAAACCGCCGATGCAGGCTACGACCGATGTACATAGGGAGGCAGCCAGGAGGGTCTTTGAGTATATTAGGCGGGTAGATGAGGGGCAAGAGTGTGTGAGTGGGTTGTAACGTAAGTAGTGCAGGGAAATGCGTGGGAATTGGCGGTCGGTGTAGATAAACGAGGTCTAAATCAACGGGATATGGATACATCTGTCGACAAAGATAGGACCCCAGCTCGGCTTAAAGAGCCAAGCTGGGGTCTAGTTTTTTACATGAGCAAACGGACTTCCTCTAGAGTCGGGGTAGGCTAGTTAGCGTTGGCCTATGCATCTTTACATCAACTTACAGGCCTTGTCGAAGATTTTGCCGCGTGAGTCCAAAGACATCCGCAGCTTCTCTGGATCGCAGCAGTCACCGAAGCGGTCACTAAGCCCAATGCGGACCGTTTTCGCCGGCCGAGTTTCGCTCAGTAGTCGCTCACTAGAGGTTTAACGGCAACTAAATCACTCGAACCTTGATGCCTTTTTCTAGAGTTGACATCAAGATTTCCAGACATTCGTCACGGAAAGAAGGAGATCTGGCGTGGATGGAGAAATGTGATAACAAATACAGAATCCGAAATCCATAATCCGATCTCTAAGGTATTAGGAAGGGGGGAAGGCGGGTTACGGTTGTCTGCGACCCCCGCTTTGCAATGGTGCGACGCATAAAGGTTGAGAGTGTTACAGACATGGTTAAGCAGCGCCTTCGAGAGATGATCATGGAGGGAGAGCTCGCTCCCGGTACAAAGATCCTGCAGGACCAGATAGCAGAAGAACTAGGAGTCAGCAAGACACCAGTTCTTAAGGCGCTGCATGTGCTTGAGAGTGAGAATTTGGTGGTGTCTGTCCCTCGAAGAGGCTTCTTCGTAAGGAAGTTTACCCTGGAGGAAATAGCTGATGTATTTGCTGTGAGAGAAGTTATTGAGGGAGTAGCTGCGGAAGAGGCGGCTGCCGCAATGACAGATAAAGAAATCAAACGCTTAGCCAACTTATTTGAGCCTTTTGAGCCCCCACTAGATGAAGAGGCAACTAAAGCGTATGCAGCTGCTGACAAAAAGTTCCATAACCTTATCGTAGCTGCCTCCAGAAATGAGTTCATACAGCAGATTAATGATATGATGAACGTCTTGTCCATAAGTTTTCAACCGGGTCTCCTTCGTTCCCCTGAGGAGACTATACCTGAACATCAAAGGATAGTAGAGGCAATTGAGGATAGAGACCCGCTGCGGGCCCGGGAAGCTGCGATGGATCATCTATACCGTACAAGGATTTGGTTGGCTGAACAGATGAGGAAAAGGAGCAGCTCTCTTGAGAGGTGAGCTAGATGATGGAGGGAGTTGTCAGTGATCACTAGATCAGAGCAGCGGCGTGCGCAGCGTCGAGCTCTAGAATACCTTGAAAGAGCCCACGTGATTATGACAGCAGAGGAACGGGAACGGGTCGAAGTAGCAGATTTTGGGCTGAGTATGCTGGAGTATTTCGGTGTACAGACCCTTACGTATTTCAATACGGAACGAATCTGCGCAAAACAAATAGTGCTCTTCCCAAACCAAATCTGTCCAGAACATTGGCACCCCAGAGTTGGTGAAGATCCCGGCAAAGAGGAGATTATGCGCGTGAGGTGGGGCATAGTCTACGTGTATATTCCCGGTGCTGAGATCGAACCGTCGGTCAGGGACAGGATTCCCGAAAGAAAGGAGTACTTTACGGTCGGCAAAGAGGTGATCTTGAGGCCCGGTGAGCAGATCATTCTTCCACCTGGCACAGTACATTGGTTTCAAGCCGGGCCGGAGGGTGCTGTTATAGATGATTTTTCTACAACGTCTAGAGATGTGCTGGATCAATTCACTGATCCGGATATTGTGAGGACGACGCAGGTCGTCGATTAACGGCACCGACTTCATTGCTGAGTACTCTGCGCAGAGGCAGGTAACGTCTTTGGGCTAGAATGCCAGGCCGAGCTGTATCGGAAGGCTTAACAATCACCAGGAGGGCAGCTGCATGAGGACGCAGGTTTCAATTGATGGCAATCGTTTCCTGATTAACGGACAGGACCCTTACCCCAACGGCCGTCCTGAAATTGCTGGTAAAGGCATTTTGCTCAATGTTAGGGCTGTCAACGCACTTTTTGATGATGATGGTTCTTATGTAAAGGACTATTGGAGCGATCCAAGAGTCAACCCCAACGTTGGGTATGATAGGGGGCTTTTCGGTACCTGGGATCCTGAGGATAACACCCGGCGACTGCTAATTGCTCTCCCTTCGTGGCGGGCCATGGGTGTGAGAGCCATAACTATCAATTTTCAGGGTGGCGGCCCTCTGTATCCATATACAGAAGAGTACTATGGGCTGAATATTCGCCAGATGGTGGAAAACAACGGTTTCACTAGAGAAGGAGTATTGAAACCTGCTTTCGCTAGTCGAGCCGAGAAGATCATCACGCGTGCTGATGAGTTGGGTATGGTTGTGATTGTCGGTCTGTTTTACCTAGCGCAGCAAGGCAAGATGAGCAATGAAGCAATCCGGCAGGCAGTGCACAATGTATCGGCTTGGATTGTCGAAAAAGGCTTCCGCAATGTGTTGATCGAGATTGCCAATGAGAATAGTAACGATCCTAAATGGCGTGAGGTTCTAAGGGCAGACTATGTGCACGAGCTTTTTGATATTGTTCACAGCTACCGGTATTCCGATGGTTCACCGCTCCTCGTTTCTACAAGCCTGCTGAACCACACAGATTGGAGTCTGCCACGGAACAAAGACAAAGCCGATTTTGTTCTCATCCATCTCAACGGTAAGAGCGTAGAAGAGGGGAAAAGGATCATTGCTGATGTCCACAGGTATGTTGACTACAAGAAACCCGTGATGGTGAACGAAGATGCTGGCACTACAGATGGCGGACCAGGAGTAATTGACGGAATCACGTATGTTGGTTGGGCTTACCCGCCAGCCATAGAGAAATTCGATGCCGCTGTGCTGTGTCACGCGGGTTGGGGCTACTACGGCCAGTATTTTAAGCAGTCTATGCCCAACAACTGGGAGATTTATCGCCGAAACGGCAATGAACAAGAGCTGGACATTTTCGAGAGGTTTGCCTATTGGGCGGGTTTGATACCTAAAGATGCCGAGGGGCCGGTAATTCTGGCAATCAACAATCTGACTGAAGGTGCGGTTGTAAAGGATAAGGTCTACGTTTCTGCTACAGTGGTGCATCCGCTTGGTTGGCGCCACATCTCTCGGGTTGAATTCTACCTTGACGATGAGAGCATACCTGTCTGGATTGATGAAGAACCCCCGTATTACCTTGGTGGAGATTTGTTCCGAGGGCCTCATGGATTTGACATGACATCGCTAGAGGAGGGTCAGCACCGACTCAAGGTGCGGGCCATAGATGTTGCGGGACATCA
>DUMM01000031.1 GCA_012839845.1 Bacillota bacterium
GGGAAGGAGGTGGCAAGTGAAACCTTCTCAGATCTAGTTACTGCCGTTGTCATCCAGCGGCAGATGGGCGGTGACCTGAACTTTGTTTTGCGTACCTTGAGGGAATCGCTGCGGCAGCGGCTCAACCTTATGACAAAACTGAGAAGCGTCACATCCCAGGGGAGATTAACCGGGATTGTAGTAGCTGTTCTGCCCATTGCCCTCGGCGCCATCATTTATCTAATTATGCCGGAGTTTATCAGACCGCTTTTGGTGCATCCTGTCGGTCAAGTGCTTTTAGGCATTGCCTTGGCGTTGGAGGTAGTCGGCACTTGGATAATCCGCCGCATATGCCGAGCTGAGCTATAGGGGGTGATACAGCTGGACTGGTTTCTGGCTTGCTGCTATGGGTGCTGCGCCTTGCTGGTTTGTCTTTGGTATGAAGAGGTAAGGTTCAGCTGGCTTGTTTGGAAGAAATGCTTGCCGCAAGGCAGGTCAGAGGAAAGTAACCGGCGGCCCTTGCAGCAGGTGGTCCGGAGCTTGGTTTCTGATCTCGGAACGGCCATCTGTCGCCTGCTGCCCCGGCACAAAGCAAGACAAGACAGCCTGCAGCGTTTAGCCGCCGCCGGTTATCCCGGGAACTTGACCGTGCAGGAACTGTGGGGTTGGCGGTGCGTTGCTGCACTGCTTGGCTGGTTGGTCTTGTACCTTTTCCACGCTGGTATGGCCTTAGCAGGTTTGGGAGGGTACCTGTGCAGCCGACTGCCCTACGTGTGGCTAACTGCGGCCGGGAGCAAACGGGAGGCAGCTATCTGCCGCGCCCTTCCGGGGGTGCTGGATCTTCTGGTAATATGCACCGGTGCCGGACTCACCTTTGATGCTGCTGTGGCTGTCATCGTTGAAAAGAGCCGGCCCAATCCGTTGATTGACGAGCTGAGGCTGGTTCTGCACCATATGCGGATGGGAGACAGCCGGCAGGAGGCTTTAAGGCGGATGTCGCTCCGAACCCAGAGTGCCGACTTGAGGTCAGTCTGTGCAACCCTAATACAGGCCGCCCAGCTGGGGACCAGCATCAGTTCGACTTTGGCCCTTTTGGCTAATCAAATAAGGATTAATCAAGCGCAGCGGGCCGAAGCCCGAGCCAATCAAGCCCCAGTGAAACTCCTGTTTCCGTTAGTGTTTTTCATATTCCCCAGTCTCCTGGTGGTCTTGTTTGGTCCGGTCTTCTTAGGGGGAACTATTTAGTACAAGCAGCTGTTAAGCCTCCGTCAATGGACAGTACAAAGTTGAAATGAGTTTTGCTAATTGATCGGGAATGCAGCAGGAGGATGAGGACATGGCAAGAATACATATTCATATAGAAAAACAAAATTACAGTTCGGTCCGCTAGGGGAGCATTCACGCTGAGAGTGGAACCAACCGGTTCCTGACCCTTCGAACCTGTAGGGTAATGCCTGCGTAGGGAAGCGGCTGGGTTTAAAGGAAGCCGTAGCCGTGGTTATGGCTTCTTTTATACCTTGATGTGATTCCTCCCTGGGAACGGCCGAACCAAGGAGGAGTTTTTTATGCAGAAAAAATGGGACACCCGAGTAATGGTTGAAATCGCGGTGGCAGCGGCGCTGGCTTTGATCCTTGGGATGCTGAGGATCTACAGGATGCCGTACGGTGGTTCGGTGACTTTGGAGATGGTGCCGCTGTTTGTAGTTGCTTTGCGGCACGGAGTTGCAGCTGGGATATGGTCGGGTTTCATCTTGGGGATCCTCAACCTTTTCTTGGATCCGTATATAATCCACCCAGTGCAGATGATAATGGACTATCCCCTGCCTTTTGCAGCCCTGGGGCTTGCCGGCATGTTTCCCAATAAGCCCATGCTGGGCTTGGTAGTGGGGACAACGTGCCGCTACATTATCCACGTACTGTCAGGAGCCATTTTCTTCTCAGCCTATGCGCCAGAGGGGATGAACCCCTGGATATATTCCCTGGGCTACAATGCCAGCTATATCGTTCCCAATGGGATTATAGCCATTGTCATTATTGGGCTTTTGCTTCAGACTCCGCTCCTGAAAGGCGGGAAAGACCGAGGAGCAGCAAAAGATGAATGAGAAAACTGTCGATAGACACTTTCAAAGGGCTTTGATTTTTTGCAACGGCGAGTTTTCTGCCGACATCGTCCCAGAATTAAGGAAAGATGATTTGATTATCTGTGCTGATGCAGGCCTGGAGCACGCGCTAGCTTTGGGTATCACCCCTCATGTGGTGCTGGGCGACTTTGATTCCCTCAGTGAAGCCCTGCGCCGCCGTCTGCAGGAAAGGGATCCGGCCTTCGGTCAAGTGTACCAGTATCCTATCGAGAAGGATAAGACCGACGGCCAAATAGCGGTGGAATATGCCGTCAAACAAGGCATCGAGGAAATCTGGCTTCTGGGCGGCTTGGGAGGCCGTCTGGACCACGCCTTGGGAAACGTGCTCTTAGGGGCTGCTGTCGGCTTCCAGGGCACTTTGAAAGTGCTGGGTCGAAGAGAAGAGGCAGCGGTTATTCAAGGTCCAGGCAGACTGGAGATCTCTGGCGGTAATGGGGACCATGTTTCCCTTATCCCCCTTACCGCTGTCTGTTCCGGAGTGACTACTGCTGGTTTGTATTATCCTTTGCAGGGTGATACCCTTTACCGGGGAGACACCAGGGGACTGAGCAATGAGCTCATCTCTTCATTGGCAGCGGTGGAACTAGCAGACGGGCTGATGATCGTGATTCACACCAAGGGGGAGACAGGAGAGACCCGGTAAGCTGAGTCCTTGTCATAGGGCCAAAAGAGACAAGCCTAAAGCTGTCGAATAACGAACTGCAAACAGAAACAGGCGACAAATTGTCGCCTGTTTGCCATCTAATGTCTTAGTCTATCGCAACAAAATTCAACTAAGGCCGCACTGAGAAGCAAGGGATGCCTTAAATAGCGCGGCTAACTTTGCCTCCCTTAAGGCACCTGGTACAAACGTACTGGCGGGTAACAGTTCCGTTCCAGTTGATCTTCACCCGCTGCAGGTTGGGCAGCCAGCGGCGGCGTGTCTTCCTATTGGAGTGGGATACATTATTGCCGGTGGTAGTGCCCTTATTGCATACAACACAACGTCTGGCCATAGTCTCGCACCTCCTTGCTTCATGTAAACAAACACGTTGCTGATCTCTGCACTACAGTCTTTTTCCATTGTAACACAAGCTATTACTGCAGGCAAGGCTTTCGCAACCAGGTGACTGAGTCAACGATAATCGGGTCAGGGATTCTCTCCACTGTTAGTGTTGGCTTAGGCCATTAGATCGGCAGGCCGCTTTCATCGAGCCGATGCATCAGATTCGAGATACCTCCTGATGTGATCCTA
>DUMM01000032.1 GCA_012839845.1 Bacillota bacterium
AATGGCTCTCCTATTTTTTTAGAAAACCATTTTTACACCATTATACGGACTCAACTGGTTGGACATTGGTATCGCGGGACACAAGTGTGACTTACCACTGGTTGGATATTTTCAAGTCCACTCCCACGTACCACCTGACGGATAGATGGGAAAAGGGCAGCAAAGATGTTCACATCCACTCGGTGAAAGCCGACTTTCCAATTGCGATTGCATTCATTGGTCAGGATCAAGGCCAAATTGAGGTTCAGAGTCAAGGGAGTATTCTCCTGGCAGGTGCGGTCCGGAACCTAGAGGGCAGCATTAACCTCACCACCGCAGGGTCGATACTCCAGGTGACTGACGGCGCAGTGATTACAGGACAGAATGTCAGTCTTAACGCCGGTACCGGCATTGGTGACGACCTAAAGAGTGTGGCAGTTGAGCTGAGGGAAAACGGCGCCTTGAGTGCTTTGGCAGACCGCGGTGATGTCAACATCTACGGCGTCAAAGGAGATCTGCGAGTAGGTTCGGTAGAAGCTCGATACGGGAACGTCACGGTGAACGCTGACGGTGATATAGTGCAAGCTGCAGCTGGAAATGCCCCTGTCATTTCCGGAAACCGGATCAGCCTGATCTCCCGCAGCGGCGGCATCGGCACGGCAGCACAGCCGTTGAACATCAAGGTAGGTGATACGGACCTCTCAGGGCTCAATGCCTCCAGCCCTGGAGACATATGGATTCGCCAGTCCAGCGGCGACCTGCGGTTGATTAGGGTGGAATCATTGGGCGGCGATGTCACCCTGGAGGTTGCTGAAGGCTCCATGGTGGATGCCAATCCTGAGGAGCAAAGGGATACGCGAGTCTTAGAGGAACTGGAGCGGCTGTGGGATGAGATGCTGCTCACAGAAGAAACGGCGGAAGACAGCATTGCGGCTACCCTCAAGGCTTACCGCCAGGCCAAGGAGGCGGAGTATCACCAGTACTGGCGGATGCGGAATGTGCGGCCGGAATTTGACGAAGGCGGCAGCATCACGGGATATGTGTACGACCCATATGATCCCAATAATGTCGATCCTGAATACCAGCGCCTGCATGAGCAGTACGGCAGCACGGAATTTGATCCCGGCTGGAGCTACATCATCAGCGAGGAAGAACGGCAGCAGCTGACTGATGGCGCGGTTTGGACTAGGAAAGAACTGGAGACCTCCATCAGCAAGGGAATTCTCTTTAAGCAGACAACCAGTGCCGAAACCCGCATCAAAGAACCCAATGTCGTCGGCCGCAACATCACACTGCGGGCTCTCAACGGGAGTGTGGGAACTGATGAGGGCGAGATGGTCATCGACGGCTCCAATCCCGACGAGCTTAAGGATGAGACGAAACGCCTCGCCCTAGCTGCTGCATAGGCCGACGACGTCGCCGTTGACAACGACAGCAAAACCATTACCGTACTCCTGCGGAAGGCGGTTAATGTTTCCGCTTCCGGGAACATAGATGTTGAGGCCAAGAATAACGTCTACTTGGGTTCTCGGGCTCCCATTTACGTCAAAACCGTTGAGAGCGGCGGGTCTATACGGATCAAAGGGGCCGACGGAATTTACAATGTCTCGACTTCTGGGCCTGCAGCCATCCAAGGCGGCAGGACCATCCTGGAGGGCGGTGACAGCGGAATCGGCACTACCGAAACGCCGCTGACTGTGGCCCTGCGGGAGGGGGCAGAGCTGACTGCCCGGGCAGGCAAGGACATAAATATCTACGAAGTCTTGGGCAGCCTCAATCTAGCTGAGATCTACGGGGAGAGCAATGTGACATTGAGGGCAAAGGACTCTATTCTGGATGCCCGGGGAGAACGACCCTTTGCAGTGATGGGTCGGTCGGTCAACCTAATTGCTGACCAAGGTTCCGTCGGGACGGCGAGCAGTCCGCTGCACTTAGCTGCTGTCTCGGGTGGGCAGTTGGAAGTCCAAGCGCTGAACGGCGGTGTTTACTTGACTATACCGACTGCAGGTCTGGTCAACCTCGGCAGCGTGTACTCTGGGGGCACCTTAGCTGTTGAGGCTGTGGCGCAGCTGTGCATCGGAGGCATGGTGACATCTGCTGGGGCATTGAAGCTTTCATCCGCCGGTGGCCTTACCGTGGATACTGCTGCCAAGCTGGCTGCAGAAGGCAAGCTGGTGCTGACCGGCCTGCACGTCACCATGGTTGAAGGTTCGTCGGGAGAGGCGGGAGACGAGCTCGAAATTAATGCTGAGCAGGCTGCGGAACTCAGCCATTTAAAAGGAAGCCGCGTGACTATCAACTCAGGTGGAGTTGTAACCCAGGTGGAAGATACCGGCATCACCGCAGACACCTTGTCTGTTTCCAGCCGCGGTCAGCAGGACCTGAGCGGGTACAACAGGGTATCAAGGTTGGCGGCGGCAAACACCGGCAGTGGAGACATAACCATCAACAACGCCGGCGACCTGGCGGTTGAGGCAGTTGTGCAGGCAGACGGCGGGAATATCAAGTTGGTTAACGGGGGCGATGTGGAGATTGTCGGAGATATCACCACTACCGGTCAAGTTGTGGTAGAAGCTGCCGGAAACATCATCGAGAGCGCGACTGGCCGAATCACGGCAGCAGTCCTGAGGACATCCAGTATCGGCGGGCAGATGCTGCTTGGCGATAACCGCATCCAAAGCTTCGCAGCGCATAACCAAGGCGGTGATGTAATACTGCGCAACGTCAGTGCCGGACTTGAGATTGCGAGCATCCTGCAAACCGGCGGCGGCGACATCGTCGTCCAAAACAGCGGTGGCGGGATTGTTGTGACAGGCGTGGTGCAGACCGGGGATAGGGTCAGCCTGGTCGCCGACGGACCTGTTTGGCAGACGGCAGAAGGGCGGATTGCCGACGCTGCGGGTCTCACCGTTGAGAGTGTAGGCGGGCAGGAACTGTTGGGAGCTAATACGGTGCAGCGTTTCCGAGCGGTCAATGCCGGCGGAGGTAGGGTAGTGTTGAGAAATACTGCCGGGCAGCTGGAAGTGACCGGGATCAGCCAAACCGACGGCGGAGAGATCGAAGTAGTTAATGCCGGCGATGTGGAGATTGCTGGAGAGATAGCGACCGCCGGTCAGGTGCAAATAGATGTCACCGGGAGAATTACCGAGACTGCAGAGGGACGAGTCACGGCGGCAGGTCTGAGGACATCCAGCGTCGGTGGACAGGCCCTCTTGGGCGATAACCGCATTGACAGCTTTGCAGCCCGGAACGAGGGCGGCGATGTGCAGCTCAGCAACAGCAGCGCGGAGCTCGAGATCGCTGGTGTTGTTCAAGCTGCCGGCGGCGATATCGCAGTTGTGAACAGGGAGGGCGGCATCGCAGTCACCGGTCTCGTGCAGACTCAGGATAACATTAACCTAAGCGCCGAGGGTTCCGTTAGGCAGAAAGGCGATGGGCGCTTCGCCGATGCTGCAGCACTGACTGTCGAGAGTGTCGGCGGCCAGGAGCTCTCCGGGGACAATGCAGTGCAGCGCTTCCTGGCCATCAATGCAGGCGGCGGCCGGGTGTTGCTGAGAAACTCCTCCAGCTTGGAAGTAACCGAAATTACCCAAGTCGACGGCGGCGACGTTGAGATCGCCAACAGCGGTGATGTGGAAATTGCCGGGGTCGTCTCTACCACCGGCCAAGTCACAGTGGAGGCTGACGGGAAGATAGTTGAGACTGCCGCCGGCCGAATTGACGCAGCAGCTCTAAGTGCCTCCAGTACCGGCGGTCAAATGCTGCTGGGCGACAATCACATCCACAGCTTTGCCGCTTACAATGACGGCGGCGACATTCAACTGAACAATACCAGCGGTGAACTGAATGTAGGAAGCATTGTCCAGGCATCGGGCGGCAGCATTGAGGTTGCCAACAGCGGCGGTGGGATCACTTTCACAGGGCTGGTTCAGACCGATGAAAGCGTCAGTTTGACTGCCCAGGGCGTCATTGGACAGGTAGGAGACAGGCGGTTTGCCGATGTTGTGTCGCTGACTATTGAGAGCACCGGCGGGCTGGACCTGTCAGGTGACAATACTGTACGGCGCTTCCAAGCAGTCAACGCCGGCGGCGGCAGAGTGGCACTCAACAACACAGCGCCTGAGGGTCTGGAGATTATCCAGGTATTGCAGACCGACGGCGGGGAGATTGAGTTAACTAGTGCGGGCGGCGTGACGATTGCTGATGAGATAAAATCAGCTGGCGGTGACATCAGCATCGCCGCAGGTGGATCTATCCGGAGTGCCCACGGAGATGTAGCTATCCAGGGGAAAGATATAAATCTGGCAGCCGACCAGGGCGGCATCGGGACTAGAGATACCAGAGTAGTAGTTGCTGCCAGCGGGCGCACGAATCTCCTTGCTGACCAAGACATCTATGCCGAAGAGCGGCACTCGGATCTGGATTCTGACTTTGTCATCAGCAGGCACGGTTCTGTCGACCTCATGGTGCCGGATGGGAGAGTCAGGATAGATGAACTGCGGGCAGCGAAGCTGATTTCCATCAGCACGGTTTCCGATCTGCAGCTGCGAAATGTAGAGGTTGCGCAACTGGGCCTGTGGGTTTCCGGTGTGGGAGGAAAACTAGGGATTGCCGAGGCCCGAATCTCTGAGGGTTTAGCAGTTGGGGCAGACCAGGTGGAGCTGCTCAGTCTGGTCCATACTGGCGCTGAGCCGCTGCGCCTCAGCATAGGCGGCGGGAGCAAGGCTGCGGCCAACAGCCTAACCCTTCGGGGCCGTTCCCATGTCGGTATGCTCTTTGACAGCTTGCAGGCGGATAACGCTTGGATTGATGCGGACACAGAGAACCTGGCCATAACGATGGCTTTTGTCGGTAGCAGGGCCGTTATCCGCAACAGATACCATGCGGTAGTAGCAGATAACATCAACAAGCAGCTGTTCCCAGCCGACATTCAGCTCTATCCGGAGAACAAACCGTTCTACTTGATCATGGGATCAGATAGGCGGATATTAAGTGACGCTTGGGTTGTGAACTACGATGATGATTACATTGTCAACAGATTCGCTACGGAGAACAGCTTCGTGCGGATAACAGGCAAAATGCCTCAAGTTGTGGGATTTGGGTCCTACCAGGTTTCGGGACCTGCCAGCTTGACTTTGGGTGGGTCTGCTGGATCGGGTTCCGGTGTGGTGATGGTTTCACCCAGTCTAATGACGCCTCTCAGCAAGATGCAGCGGAGGACTCTGCTTATGACGAGGAAAGTGTGCTGCAATGAAAACACAAACAACTGCTAACAAGACGATGAGCCGCATGCCTGGTTTTTCAGCCCTGGTGCTGGCAATTGTCCTTACCGCTGCTGCCGTCGGCTTCATGGCGGTCCGGGCAACGGCCCAGGATCTCGCTGCTGATGAAGTGCTGATCGAGGTCCGGGAGATCATAATCAACGAGTCGGAGATTCTGAGTGAAGCAGAGATCCGTTCCATAGTTGACTCGATAATCGGTAAACCTGTGACTTTAGCACAGCTTCAGGCAGCTGTCGATCAGATCAACAGGCTCTATGACGAGAAACAGTTCATTACAGCTAGGGCCATCCTTCCGCCTCAAACCGTTGAAGACGGGGTGGTAAGAATTCAACTGGTGGAGGGCAGAGTAGGGGATATAACACTGGAGAATAACCGGGCGACGAAGGATGAGTATTTCCTAAAGCGGATTTCCTTGCAGCCGGGAGACTTGGTCAGACTCGATGTTCTGGAGAGGGACTTACTGTATTTCAACGCTACCAATGATGTGCAGGTGCGGGCAGAGATTAAGGCAGGGAAGGAATTCGGCCTCACCGATGTGACGCTCTGGGCAGTTGAGCCGCCCAGAAATCAGGTTGTGGCCTTTGCTGACAACGGCGGCAGGGAAGAGACGGGACTTTACCGCCTGGGAGTCAGTGCAGTAAACAACAGCCTGTTTGGCAGCAGGGACACGCTTAGTCTCGGTGTCACGTATGCTGAAGGGACCTTGGGATTCAGCGCCGCTTACGAGGTGCCGATGGTTAGGCGGGGCAGCAGGTTGGGTGCCAGCTATGATTACACCAAAGCCGAGATCATTTCAGGCATCTTTGAGCCGGTAGATATCGACGGGAGGTCGACCAACCTGGGGGTGAAGTTTACTCACCCACTCCTGATTAGAAACCAGGGGAAACTGTCTGGAGGCCTGCAGTGGCAGAGCAAGGCCACTGACAACTACTTCTTCGGAGCTAGACTGCAGACGACCAAATTGCAGACTGTGACCCTCGGCATGACAGGCCAGTGGATGGGAAAAGGTCAGAGCCTATCGGCAAGACAGGATGTCGTTTGGGGACGTGTTCAGTTTCCCAAAGAGGATGACTTTATCAAGTACTTCGGCACCATTGCCTGGCAGCGGTTGCTGCCCAGAAACGGGTTGCTGACCGTCGAGGGCCAGTGGCAGCTCGCCAACCGTGAGCTGCTGCCCTTCGCGGAGCAGTTTTCCCTCGGCGGTATGTCCGCTGCCCGGGGCTACCCTGCAGGGACCCTTATCGGAGACCAAGGCTTCTCATTGAGCGCGGAAGTGGAGTACCCCATCGGCAAGCGGGTTCGGGGTAAGGCTTTCTTGGACTATGGCGGAGTGTTTCCGTATAAGGGGAACGAGGAACCCATAACTGTGGAGGACTATTTGGCCAGCGGCGGCCTAGGGGTTGTTGCCAAGCTGACTGAGAGGATTGTCGCCAATGTAGTTGTCGGCTGGCCCATTGGAGCCGTGTCCGGTGACCCACAGCTGCATTTTTTCATTCAAGCGAAGTTGTGGTAATCTGAGCTGCGGTCATAAGAGAAGACCGCTGAGGTGAAGAGTCCATAGGAGCAGACAGTGAACGAACACACTAGGAGAAGGGAGAAAACGCAAATGAGATACTTGACCTGGGCTTTATTATTGGCAATACTTACTGCGGCAGCAGTCCCCGTTGCGGCAGCTGAAGGGAAGGTTGCTGTAATGGATTTAGACATGATCATCACCGAGTCAGAGGCCGGCAAGGTGGCGGCCGCTCAGCTAGAGGCGCTTATTCAGGAAAAGCAAGCCTTAGTTGACACACGGGCAGAAGCGATCTTGGAACTGCAAGGCGAACTTGAAGCTGCGTCGGCCCAAGGCAGAGAAGACGCTTCAAAACAGGAAGAGCTTCAGCGGCTGGTGGCGGAGTATCAACAGCTTGTTGAGGACTCGGAAGCTGAAATTCAAGCACGGGCTGCGGAAATGCGAAATCAGCTTTTAAGCGAGATCGGCGAGGTGGTCCGCCGGATAGGAATAAGGGACAACTATGCCTTGATCCTTGATGTCTCCCTGGTTCACTTCTATACCCAAGCTATTGACATCACCTGGGATGTGATTCGTGAGTACAACAGCCTGAAGCAGTAATTAGTCTCGCACACCATACAGCAGACGGAAGGGCTCCTCATTCCGAAGGGAGAGGAGCCCTTTCTGTTTCGTGCCTTTCTTGGCTGCTTCAGTTTGGGTGTCCCAAACGCTGCACTCTGTTTCGGGTTATCTAAAAGGCAGAGGGAGTTGTCGGAAGATGGGAAAGAGGATGGAGCTCATGGCTGCGGTTTTTCATGCCCGGGTTCCCTAGACAAACAGCGGCCTTGGGACTATTATAGAACTTATGCAAGAAGGTTAGTTGATGCTGGGAGTGAATGTCAAGCTCGCCCAGGTTTTGAGCAATAGGGATTTTGTTAACGGCAACACTAAGAGTGGTGGGAACTAGGGAATTTGCCTCAAGTGCTGTTAGCCTCTATTGGGGTATGAAGGGAAGAATCCTGATGCGGGTCATTATTGTGGGTGCCGGCAAGGTTGGGTATCAAATTGCTGAGACCCTAGTAAGTGAAAACTATGATGTGGTCGTCATCGACCGCAACCCCGAAGTAGTAGAAAAAGTCAGCGACAACCTTGATGTCCTGGCGGTCCACGCCAACGGGCTGCTCAAACAGCCTCTCATTGAGCTGGGCATCAACGGCGATGATGTGCTGATTGCCGTCACTGACAGCGATGAAGGCAACATGATCGCCTGTCTTTCGGCTAAGAATTTAGGGGCCGGCCGTACTATCGCCAGGATCCGCAACCCCGAATTCAGCAAAGATCTGGCCGTCTCCAAAGATGATGTTGCAGTCGACTATGTGATTAACCCTGAAAAATCTACGGCCAATGAAATCAGCCATCTCTTAACCTTTTCGCCTGCAGGCCAGATGGGGGATTTTGCCGGCGGCAGGGTACAAATGGTACAGCTGCCGGTCAGGCCAGACAGCAGATTGAGCGGAATTACCGTTCAGCACTGCGGTCAGATCGCCCATATTCTGGTGGCGGCCATTTCCCGGCGAGGACGGCTGATTATCCCCCGGGGTTCTGATGTAATTGAGGCCGGCGATGATATCTTGATTACCGGCAAACGCTCTGAAATTGCCAGCTTCTGCGATGCTGTGGGCCTGGTTCCTAGACGATTCAAGCATGTAATGATTGTGGGCGGCAGCAGGATCACCTATTACCTGGCAGAGATTCTGCACCATCACGGCATGTCGGTGAAGATCATTGAAAGTGATGAGAAAAAGTGCCAAATACTTTCAGAACTGCTTCCCCATGCTCTGGTTATTTGTGGAGACGGGACTGAGCCGAAACTGCTGAAGGCGGAGAATATCGCCAGTATGGACGCCTTCGTTGCCCTGACCGGCCGGGATGAAGATAACATCTTGCTCACCCTGCTGGCCAAACAGCTGGGGGCGGGCAAAGGCATTGCCAAAGTGAGCCGCCCCAATTACTTGTCTTTGGCCCAGGCCATCGGCGTTGATGCGACAGTCACCCCCAGTCTTATTACTGCTGGGGAGATCCTGCGGGTGGTGCGGGGCGGTCCGGTGATGTCCTTGTTTATGCTTTTGGGCGGCCAGGCCGAAATCATTGAGTTCTTGGCTAAGCCGACATCATCGGTGGTCAATCGGCAGCTGAAGGATCTACCTCTGCCCAAAGAAGTCCTAGTCACAACCATAGTGCGGGATAGGGATGTCGTTGTCCCTCGGGGCGATACGGTTATTGAGGCAGGAGATCGAGTAATTGTCATCTGCAAGATGGAGGAAGTACCGGCGGTAAAGAGTCTTTTTGGGTCGGAAGAAAGGAAGTCCAACGGTGGATTTTGGCGTCGTCTTAAGGGTATTAAGTTTACTGATCATAATTGAAGCTGCTGCCATGACCCCATCGCTGGGCATGGCAGTCTACTATGGTGAAGGTGATATTACTGCCTTTGTCGTCTCCATTGCGGTCACGCTGCTGGTTGGTTTGGTCGGATACCGGCTGGCCCCCAGAGGGGGTGTAGTCCGCTACCGGGAAGGCTTCATGATCGTAGGAATGGGCTGGGTGCTGGCCTCACTCTTCGGCATGCTGCCCTTCCTTCTTTACGGTACTTTTGGTTCTGTTGTAGATGCCTTCTTCGAGACGGTCTCAGGGTTTACCACCACTGGCGCCACAGTGCTGCAGGACATAGAAAGCCAGCCCCATGGAATTCTCTTCTGGCGGGCTTTGACCCACTGGCTGGGCGGCATGGGAATTCTGGTGCTGGCTCTAGCGATCCTCCCGGCGGTGGGTTTGGGTACTTTCCAGATCTTTAGGTCGGAAAGTCCCGGCCCTATGCCGGGAAAACTCGTACCGAGAGTTGGCCGCACAGCTCAGATTCTTTATACCATCTACGTTGTGCTTACCCTAGTGCAGATGGCAGCATTGAGGGCTGCGGGGATGGATTGGTTTGATGCCGTTACCCATGCCTTCGCCACCATGGGCACAGGGGGCTTCTCTACTAAGAATGCCAATATCGGGGCCTTTGCCAACCCGGCGGTCCAGTGGGTGATTTCCCTTTTTATGCTGCTGGCATCTATCAACTTTTCACTGTACTATGAGCTGTTGATGGGAAACGGCAGGTCCTTGTTGAGGGATGAGGAGTTAAGGCTGTTTCTTGCCGTTGTTATCATCTCCGTGCTGGCTGTGGCGGTGAATATCAGGGGGTTGTACTTGTCGGCAGGTGAAGCCCTGCGGAATGCGGTATTTCACGTGCTGTCAATTATCTCCACTTCAGGATTCGTCGCAAGCGATTACGAGCAGTGGCCCGAATTAAGCAGGGCAATTATCTTTCTTCTCACCTTTCTGGGTGCCTGTGCCGGCTCCACCGGCGGTGGAATTAAGCAGATCCGGATAGTGATTGTACTCAAATATGTCCGGCGGGCACTTCACCGGCTCATTCACCCCCAGGCGGTGATTCCGGTCCGGGTTAACGGGAGGGCTGTGGCGGATCAAGTGGTGAACAATGTCCTGGGGTTTTTGGTGGCATATGGGCTGCTCTTTGTCTTGTTTGCTTTAACACTTCTGACTCAAGGTATGGACCTAATCAGCAGCTCATCAGCAGTGGCCTCAGCCTTAAGCAACGTAGGTCCTGGCTTCGCCATGGTTGGTCCCACCACAACCTTTGCTGGTTTAACGGACTTGGCCAAACTAGTTCTCTGTGCCGCTATGATTCTGGGAAGGCTTGAGATCTTCACCATTCTGGTCATGCTGGTTCCTGCCTTCTGGGAGGGGTGAAAAAACAGTAAGTCAAGACACGTAGACCATCTTTAGTGCAGTGTTGCGTATTGCTCCCCACATACTGGTGGGGAGTTTTTGGTGTGCCCAGCATGTCTGCTGAGCCGATGGGTTGAAAGAAACCCTGTCGCCTAACTAGCGGGAAGACAATCCGTAGGCAAGGGCGTCACTGGTAACGGTGGGGTCTGAAGGAAGCCG
Organism: Bacillota bacterium; assembly: GCA_012839845.1. GTDB lineage: Bacteria > Bacillota > Limnochordia > DTU087 > DTU087 > DTU087. Next base: position 10,765 of record DUMM01000032.1, read on the forward strand.
AAGG
>DUMM01000033.1 GCA_012839845.1 Bacillota bacterium
CTTCGGCTTCCTTCAGACCCCACCGTTACCAGTGACGCCCTTGCCTACGGATTGTCTTCCCGCTAGTTAGGCGACAGGGTTTCTTTCAACCCATCGGCTCAGCAGACATGCTGGGCACACCAAAAAAAGGCGGCTTAGCGCCGCCTCTCTTGCCAATCACGTATGTGTTCTCTCTTAGAACTCAATTCCCATAGCTTCCGCGATCTTCTTCGGGATGTCTGTGTTATCGTAAACACCACCGAAAAGCTCTGCCTCTGCCCCATGTGCGGTAATGGGCAGCATCGTTGCACTGTGGTCACCTGAGCCGAAGATAACTCCCACTCGGTCGTTAAGGACGTCAGTTATTCCCCGTGCAAGGCTATCAGCGTTTTCAATTCTTGCAATCTCCTCTTCTGTCAGCTCAATGCCGGTGTATTCCTTCACAGTCCCTACAAGATCGCCAGTCTCCTCCACTACCCTCGCTATCTGTCCGTAGGAAGCCCTTATTCTCCGCAGGGTCAACGGATCGAACTGGTACTGTTTACCTATGGCCAGTGCTCCCGTCTCGTGATCTGCAGCCACAATTACCAAGGTGTCGGGATTCTTGGCGGCGAAAGCCATTGCCTCGGCTACAGCATAGTCCAGTGCAAGTGCCTCGGCAGCCGCCCGCGCTGCATCATTGTCATGGCAGGCGTAGTCCACCTGGCTACCCTCAACCATGAGGAAAAAGCCGTCTTCATCTTGAGCCAAGAGGTTGATGGCTTTTCTGGTCATCTCAGCCAGGCTTGGTTCCTGCACCGGGTCTCGATCGATTTCGGGGGTCATATCCGAAGGTGTAAATAACCCGATTACAGGAAACTTGGTAGCCAACCCCAATTCGCTTGGAGTGTTGATTATCGTATATCCCCTTGCAGCAAACTCATTCATGAGGTTCCGTCCGTCTTTGCGAGTGCCGCCCAGCTCCTGCGGCAGGCAGATGGCTTTGCCGCCTCCAAAGAGAACGTCAACTTCATTTTCGAGGATGTCAATCATAATCGCCTCATAGTTGTCGCGGCTTTCATTGTGGGCGGCAAAGGCCGCTGGAGTAGCATGGCTGATTCGCACCGTTGCTACCAACCCGGTAGCCTTGCCTGCGGCTTTCGCTGCTTCCAGTATAGTGCGAACCGGCTGCTTTTCCACGTCCACACCGATAGCTCCATCATATGTCTTTATACCGGTAGACATGGCCGTACCTGAAGCTGCAGAATCAGTAACATAACCATCCGCCATGTGGGTTGTGTACAACCCAACTACATCCATCTGGTTCATTACCGGCTGATGACCTAAGTAATAGTACAGCAGCGTCCGTTGAGCCAGACCCATTCCGTCACCGATGAAGAAGATCACATTCTTCGCAGTCCCCGCGGCAAGTCCAACTACTGAACCTGCCAGCAGCATCACAACTACCAGCAACGCTATGAGTCTTTGTTTCCACCGCAACATATTACCCACCCCTCTCAATATTTGTCTTGTGTGACTTATTCGATTTTTGCGACTACTTTCCTCCGCCTCAGGTTAAAAAAGTTGCAGCTTTCGGAGGCACCATCTCCCAACTGTGATAAACTAATCCCGGATCTCGAACACTGGAAAGAGGCGAGCCGATGAAAGCAGTTGAACTGATAGCAACAGCGACTTTTGGGCTGGAGTCAATCGTTGCCCAGGAGCTTCGGAACTTGGGATACGACGACTTGACGGTAGATAACGGTAAGGTCATCTTTACCGCAAACCTTATGGCCATCTGCAGGACCAATATTTGGCTGCGGACCGCAGACAGGGTGAAGCTAAAGGTAGGAGAGTTCAAAGCCGCTACCTTCGATGAGCTTTTTGATCAGACCCGGGCCCTGCCCTGGGGCGACTGGCTGCCGGCAGATGCCCGATTCCCCGTGGAGGGGAAATCTGTCAAATCAACCCTTTATAGCGTCCCAGACTGCCAAGCAATTGTCAAAAAGGCCGTTGTGGAAAGCCTCAAGGAGCGATATCACAGGGATTGGTTTCCGGAAGACGGGCCTTTGTACAAGATCGAAGTGGCCCTTTTTAAAGACATTGCAACCCTAACCATCGACACTACCGGCCCCGGCCTGCACAAACGGGGGTACAGGACTCTTATTGGAGAGGCACCTTTGAAAGAGACGGTGGCCGCAGCTCTGGTAATTCTCTCCCATTGGGATCATGATACACCGTTAATCGATCCCTTCTGCGGCTCGGGCACTATCCCCATCGAAGCAGCTCTCCTGGGTCTCAACATTGCACCGGGACTCAACCGCGCCTTTGTCAGTGAAGACTGGCCCAATATCCCTAAGGAGCAGTGGCAGCAGGCAAGACAAGAAGCTCGGGAACTTGTCCAGTGGGACCAGAAGCTGTACATTATCGGCACCGATATAGATCCGCAGATACTCAAAGTGGCGCGAAGGAATGTCGAGGAAGCCGGGGTAGGCCAGTATATTCACTTTCAAGCTAAACCAGTATCCGCGCTCAGCTCAAAGCGGAAATATGGGAAAATCATATGCAACCCGCCGTATGGCGAAAGGATCGGAGAGAGGAATGAAGTAGCAAAGCTCTATAGAGAAATGGGACGGGTTTCTCAGAAACTTGACACCTGGTCATTCTATATTCTTACTTCCCACCCACACTTCGAAAGACTGTTTGGACGCCCCGCAGACAAGAGGCGCAAGCTATACAACGGGAATATACAGGTGCAGCTGTACCAGTATTTCGGGCCCCGGCCGCACAAAAGGCAGGAAGACAATCAACATGGTACCTGACAACAAGACAGCGCTAGCTGCTAAGTCTAGCGCTGTCTCCTTCCTAAGAAGACCCTTTCGGCACAACCGAGCGAACACTACAGAAATACAACACCTTACAGCCCAAGTAAGTATCCCCTACTGACCCACCACAATCTCCTGAAAGACCTCAATCACCTTGTCTACATCGCTGTCTTCTATGTGTCTGTGAAGGACCGCCCGCAGTGTCGTCGCACTCTTGGGGTTGATCCAGATCCCGACTTTTTTTAGTCTCCTGGAAAACTCCGGCGCGCTGAGGCCTGTCCCTTCAACATCTATGAGCAATATGTTGGTTCTGTAGTTGGTCTGCCCCACCTTGACACCGGGCACCTGCGCCAGTCCGTCCGCCAGCCGCCGGGCCCGCTGGTGATCTTCTGCAAGGCGGTCGATCATTTCTTCAAGGGCCACGATGCCTGCCGCGGCGATTACCCCAACCTGCCTCATACCGCCTCCCAAGAGCTTGCGGAACTTCCGGGCGCGGTTAATGAACTCCTTGCTGCCTGCAAGGATAGACCCGACGGGTGCACTGAGTCCCTTGGAAAGGCAGAACATAACGGAATCAACCGGCTCGGTGAGCTCAGTCACCGGCACTCCCAAGGCTACCGCGGCATTGAAGACCCGGGCACCGTCCATGTGGAGCTTCAAACCCCGCTGGTGAACAGTATCCGCCAGGGCCTTTATATCCCCCGGCTCCATCACCCGCCCTCCGGACATGTTGTGGGTGTTTTCGATGCAGACCAGGGTAGCCGGAGCAAAATGCAAATCCGGTCCTCTCAGCGCCGCTGTTACCTGCTCAGGCCGGATGATCCCGTCGCTGTCATCGATCGTCCGGGCCATGAGCCCTCCCAGCCTGGCCAGTCCTCCGACCTCGTAGCCGTAGATGTGGCTGTTTTGCCCTAGAATAACTTCCTCGCCCGGCTGAGTATGGGCAAGATAGGCACAGGCATTCCCTTGGGTACCGGACACTACAAACAATGCACTCTCTTTTCCGACTTTGGCAGCTGCCAGTTCCTCAAGGCGCCTTACGGTGGGGTCTTCCCCGTAAACATCATCCCCCACCGGGGCGCTGGCCATGGCCTCCCGCATCCGCTGGGTAGGCTGCGTCACTGTATCGCTGCGCAGATCGATAATACCTTCAGCCGGTCGGCCGTTAATGCAATAGTCCCTCATAGTTCGACTCCCCTCGTACATTACCGGTTTCTAGCTGCCTACCTTTAGATAATACTACGATATCCGCCGCAACAGCTAGATGATCCGAAGCCCCGGAGTCTATGACTTGATAGCCAACCGGCTGCAGACCGCTGTCTAGAAAAATATAGTCGATCCTGGGAAGCTCCTGCGATGAACCGATATAGAAAGTCCCTCTGTCGTCCCCCATGGCCGCTCCTGCATCCAGCAGGCGGCCGGCCACAGCCTGTATTTCAGGCGCTTCCGGCAGGGCGTTGAAGTCCCCCAGCACAACGGAGGGAAACAGGCTTCTTTCCACTGCCGCAAGAATTGTCGCCACCTGATGCTCTCTCTCCCTGTAGGACAGTCCCAGGTGGGTGCACCAAACCTCCAACTCACCATAGGGAGTGGCGATCAGGGCTCTGAGGGCTGTCCGGGGTTCCGCACCCCAGGATGTAGGAAGCGGCAGAATGCTGGACTCAACGATGGGATACCGGCTCAAGATCATATTGCCGTAATAGCCGGTGCCCATCCCCGGCAGTAGATGGCGGACTGTGATGGACTGGCCGTATACATACTCCATGCCCAGGTAGGCTGCTAGGAGCGCCGCCTGATCTTGGTAGGCAGAACGCTTGCTGAAGTTGCGGTCAACCTCCTGCAGCCCCACGATGTCAGCTCCCACATCTCGGATTACTGCCGCTACCTTTTCCAAGTCAAGCTCCCCGGAAACCCCGGTGCCGTGGTGGATGTTATAGCTCATCACCCTAATACCCCCCGCCTTTCCCGTACCTTCATCGGGGAGCAGGGGGGTCTTAAGACCTCCTCTTGGGGACTCATCAGGCCTAACCGGCTGAACTGCTGCTTTACCGGTCGGCAGGACCAAGGTGGGCACCGCTAGTCCCCAGGGGATGGCGATGTATGCAACTCCAAAGATAAGTAAAGCCGCCAAGAAAGCCAGGATCATTGGTCTCCGCACAGGTATGTCCTTTCCGCCAGAGTTTACATGACAGCTTCTTGACGGGGGGGATTAATCCTGCCGGCGGGCAGTCTGGCAAATTCTCGCAGTCACCTGCCGGCCTGGTCAACGGGAATCGCCACGTATTCCCTGCCCAGCTCCTTGATGTCCGCCTGGCCGCTGGTAAGCTCAGTAAAGACCTCCCGCACCTTGTTCTCCTCCCCAGGCGGCGCCAGCACCTTGAAACAGACTTTGGCCCCATACTCAATGCCGTCCAGCCGCCAGGGAGACTGCATGACTACATTCTGGAGCTTGCCGGCAAAGGTATAATCCACGTTGATCTCGAAGCGGCTGTGGAGCACCATCTTCACAATCCCCGCCGCCAGGATGCCGATTTTCGCCCCTTCAGTATATGCCCGCACCAAACCTCCCGCCCCAAGCAGGGTGCCGCCGAAGTAGCGGGTTACCACCACTACCACATTCCGCAGGTCCATCTGCTTGATGACTTCCAGCACCGGCATGCCGGCCGTCCCGCTGGGTTCACCATCATCGCTGAACCGCTGCAGCTGGTTGTGTTCCCCGATCTGGTAAGCATAGACATTGTGGGTAGCCTGTTTGTGCTCCTCCCTGACCTTCTCAATGAAAGCCAGGGCTTCGGATTCCTCAGCAGCCGGTGCCGCATGACCGATGAACTTCGAGCGCTTGATCACCACCATATCGCGGCCGCTGCCGCCGACGGTTAAGTACTCATCCAGCATACCATCCCTCCTGCCAATGAAAGGGAATTGCTGTCCCATGTGGAAAGAGTCAACAGTGGAATATTCCATGTGCGAGGGAGTGAAATCTCTGTGTCTCTACAGACCAAATGGCAAGACCTCTACCAAGCAGCGCTGGACAAAAGCTTCTCAGCTTTAGAAACAATACCAGGCGTTATCCTCGGCTTCCACTCTACCATTGACGGCCTTAAGCGGGTGGTCCCTGAACAGATAGAGAAAATCCTGGCAGCAAACCCCGCTTTAGAAGAGGAAGTCAGCAGCCGTCTGGATACACTCCCTACAGAGATCCGTACACCAGCCGATCTTCTCGTCGGGCTGGCCAGTTCCCTGCAGAGGGGTAAAGCCCTGCAGCTAATGATCACAGAAGAGGCTGTGTACCGGTGGGTTATGGATAATCTGGGATATGACCAGATCCGGATGGGAGGCACATCGGGCAACATGGCCAACTTCCTTGCGCCCCTTCCCCTGCCCCGGATTCTGGTTTACGCCAATCCCCTCACCAAGGAGCAAGCTGAGCTTTTCGCCGACAGCGAGAATCTCTTTGTGATCAACCAAGATGGAGAACTGCAGCATCCCCACAGGGCCTGGAGCGGAGAAGGCATCTACGCCATCCACTGGATTTTTGAGTATCCCAAGGGGTTGAGGTTGAAAATCGGCGGGGAGGTTCTGGAAAGTCCCAGGGCCAATCGGTTTATCGCTGCCTGGAATCCCGTCAACAACAAACTCCAGATTCAGGCCAGCTTCCAGCAGCATCTGCCCAAGGTGCTTCCCGACTTCAGCCACTTCGTAGTGTCCGGTTTCCACATTCTCTCAGAAAACTATCCCGACGGCACTACATGGCTGGACTATCTCCGGCCGGTAGCCCGGTTCCTGCGGGAAACTAAGAACGAGCATTCCCATCTCCGTTTCCACTATGAATTCGCCTCCATCGCCAGCCCTGCCATCCGCAGGGGCATCATCGATCACATCCTGCCCACTGTGGACAGTCTGGGCCTAAACGAAGTAGAACTTTGCGCCATCCTCCGGGACAGAGGCGAAGATGAACTGGCCCAAGAAGTCGAAAGTCGGACATCCCTTCTGCCGGTGCTGCGGGCGCTGGAGCGTTTAGCTGATTCAACGGGCCTGCGGCGGATCCAGCTGCACGATCTAGGCTACTACCTCACCTTGGTTGATGCGGACTACGCCAGCGGGGAGAAAACCCGGGATGCTATGCTGTTCGCTGCCACCTTGGCAGCCAGCCGCTCTGCCATCGGCAGAGTAGGAACGCCGGATGAGATTAGGGAAGGGTTGAATGTACCCACAGCTAGCCAGCTCTTCCCCCTCATGGCTGAGCTGGCTAGGGAACTGCACGAGGATAAATTCATGGAAACCGGCATTGCAGCAAAGAACGGGCGCCGGATCGTCCTGGTGCCGACCAAGATAGTAGCTAAGCCCGTCCTCACGGTAGGCTTGGGAGACTTAATTTCATCATCCAGCTTTATCCTGGGCTAAATCACTCAGTCGGTGACTAAAGAAGACACGTGGCTAGATGGGAATGAACAGCTGCGCAGACGAGTGCTTATACCGCACAAGAATGCAACAGGGGTACCGCTCGGGTACCCCTGTTCCTCCAAGCTTCAGCGCCAAGCCGGCTGTGGTCCCAGGAACTCTACCGCCGGCAAGCTAGCTGTGCCTTCCCGACCTTCCCGCCGGCGAAGTGCGGTAGAGCTTTGCCCGCTGGCGGCCGCACCCGTTGACCCGCCGCATACCC
>DUMM01000034.1 GCA_012839845.1 Bacillota bacterium
GGTTCTTTTCCGCCCTTGGAGTGGGATGACAGGGCTTGTGTGTGCGTGATCGCTGCTTCCCAAGGGTATCCCGGTTTCTACGAAACCGGTTTCCCCATCAGGGGTCTTAATGAGGTAAGCAAAATGCCCGACGTTTTCGTCTACCACGGAGCGACGGCTCTGCGGGGAGAAGCGGTGGTCACTGCCGGCGGCAGAGTACTGAGCATTTCCGCTCTAGGCGACAGCATTCAGGAAGCTAGAGACAGAGCCTATGAGGCAATAGCTAAAGTGGACTATGAGAACATATATTACCGCAGAGATATAGCCTGGAGAGCCCTGGTTGGAAAAGCCAACTGATTGGTCCTTTCTGCAGCTCGTAGGCAGAGCTGCTTGACGGCAGGGGCGTGTGGAAAGCGGCGAGTGACGTAGACGGCAGACCCCGGGTCTTGGAGCCTGGGGTCTTTCCATGCAGTATTCTCGACAGAAGACGGCGGGGGTTTAGAGGACGTGCATTTGCAAGGCGGGCCGCGCTAACGGGTGGAGCCGCTGCTGCCGGATGTGATATACTAACTGTTAGAAACATCAATTCTTCAGTTACCTTTTGGCGAAGAATGTCGAAGGGGTTTTCGCGGCTGGCTTCGCTTAAGGGGGAGGACAGGGGGAGCTGCCCTTGAAGCTGCTGATAGTTGCCGATGATGTCGATCCGTTGCTGTATGACTACTACCGCCCCGAGCGGTTCCCGCCCATTGACTTGATCCTTTCCTGCGGTGATTTAAAGCAGTGGTATCTGTCTTACTTGATGTCCACCTTTAATGCTCCTCTGTACTACGTGCGGGGCAATCACGACGTATCCTTTGTCGATAATCCACCCGACGGAGGAGAAAACATTCACGGCAGGATCGTCAACTACAAAGGCATTAGGATTATGGGGTTTGAGGGCAGCCAGGTGTACACCCGGGAGGCAGTGCAGTACACCGAGCGGGAGATGTACTGGACATACCAGTTCCTGAGATTCCAGATTTGGCGCAACAGGGGTGTGGATATTGTGCTGACCCACAGTCCTCCCGCAGGCATCCACGATATGGACAACGTAACCCACAGGGGCTTTCAGGTGTTTAATCACATCATCAAGAAGCACCGCCCTAAGTACCATATCCACGGCCACACCCATCTCAATTACGGCCGCAGGCAGCAGCGGGTGACTCAGGTGGGGGATACTTACGTGATCAACGCCTACGGCTTTTACATTCTGGATTACGAAAAGGGTCCGGAAGCAAACGACGGCTACCAGACCCCGCGTTAATCTGTTGCGCTGTCTGCCCCGCTGCCTTTGACTCTCGGCTTATCAGCTTGCCGCCTCAGTACTGGTAATATCCTGCCACTTGCGGCAGCGGTCTCCCCAACGGGCCAGCACGACTTTGTCCTGACGGATCTCCACAATCTCGCAGTGGTTGGGACACCCCTTGCATTCAAAGCTTCTTGTGGAGAATTCCAACTCACTGGCGCCAAAGCCGCGGAAAGACGTCTTCCTGCCGCGGGCAGCGTTCTCCTTGGCCAGGAGGGCCATTCCCAAGGCTCCCATCACGGCAAAATGCTCTGGGACGATCACCGGTGTTCCCAGCTCTTTCTCAAAGGCATGTCTGATCCCCGGATTAGCGGCGACCCCGCCTTGAAAGGCGATGGGGGGAAGGATGGGTTTGCCGTGTCCAACATTGTTAAGGTAATTTCTCACCAAGGCCTCACATAGACCGGCAATAATATCCGGCAGGGAGTGACCCATTTGCTGTTTGTGGATCATATCTGACTCGGCAAAGACTGAACACCGACCCGCTATGCGCACAGGGTGCTCGCTTTTAAGAGCCAAAGCACCGAACTCTTCAATGGGAATTCCCAGCCGGTCGGCTTGGTGATCTAGGAAAGAGCCTGTACCAGCTGAGCAGACTGTGTTCATGGCAAAATCCACCACAACACCGTCGCGGATGATAATCATCTTGGAATCCTGGCCGCCGATCTCTATGACGGTCTGCACGTCGGGAATGCAGTGCATGGCGGCCACGGCATGGGCGGTGATTTCATTCTTCACGATGTCCGCTCCCAAAATTACGCCGGTGAGCTGCCGAGCTGATCCGGTAGCGCCCGCTCCTTTGATGGTGAGGGAAGGGGGCACTTCCTTCTCCAGCATTCGCAGGCCTTTCTGGATAGCTTGAATGGGCTGCCCCTGGGTGCGGATGTACAGATCGGCCAATACCTGCTCCTGTTCATCGATCAGTACAAAATTGGTGCTCACTGATCCGACATCGACTCCTAGATATGCATTCAAGCGGTTTCACCTCTTGTTAACGCCAATCTATTCCGTCTCATCCTGAGAAGATCTACGAAGGCCTCCAAGCGGGTGGTGACGCCTGCTTTTCCGGTCTGTTCGTCCAGCGTCAAACTCAAGACCGGAATGTCTAGATCTTTGCTGACTCTTGGGAGAATGCTCTTGGCGACTATCTCGGGAATGCAGGTAAAGGGAGCAAGCTGAACAACTCCGTCAAATCCCCTTTTGGCATAAAGAACCGTTTCACCGACGCTGGTTTGGCCGTGGCCGCCCACGAGTTCCGGCAGGTAGGGTCTGGCCGCTTTTTTTGCACTGCGTTCTGCCTGCAGCCGCAAAGCGTCGAAGAAAGCGTTCTCAGTGACCCAGTTGGTCAGGAATATGGAACGGTCTACGTATACCCCCATATGGCCCAGCGTCTCTACCACATCGAAGTTGACAAAGGGCTCCAACACAACATAGATCTCGCCTATGACTCCCACCTTCAAAGGCTGATACCCACTGTCCTTGGGGATTTGTCTAAACCGCTCTAGGAAGTCCGCGGTCACTTGTTTGACTTCCCTTACCGACTCGGCTTTATCTATGGCTTTGATTCCTTCGGATAGAACACGGCTGGTTGTGCCTTTGTCCAGCTCCAAAGGCCTAACCCGGTGACTCTCCCGTTCTAAAGCATCCAGTGCCAGCAGCTTTTGCCACGCCAGCCAGGCGGCAGCTGCAAACTGCGGAAAGCTGACCTTCACCAGTTCCCGGAGTATGCGGTAAGTCTGCAGCAGATGGCCGCGGGGAGGTTCAAAAGTGATGACTCTCACATCGTAACCGAGCTGTTCTCTAAGAATTCTAGCCTGAAGCTGCGTGTAATAGCCGGCTCGACAGGGCCCAACACCCCCAGAAGAGATGATGGTATCGGCCCCAAGCTCCAATGCCTCTAGGTAAGTTCCCAGAAGCACCTTAAAGGGGAAACAGGCGAATTCTGGGGCATATTTGACTCCGAGATCCAGGGTGCGCTTGGTAGGGGGAGGAGGCAGCACTGCTTGGTGGCCAATTCCTTCGACCAGGGTCTTAAAGGCGATCCAAGAGTTCCCCATATGGGGGAAGGTTATCTTCACTGCTTACCACCCCTTTTTCGAACCAGCATATCGGTAAAGGCTTCCAGCCTGGTGATAATTCCCGCTCTCCCCGTATGCTCATCGAGGCACAGCGAAAGGTATGGTATGCGCCCATTCTTTTTGCAGTCCAGCTCCAGGAGCCTATCAACCATGGCATCGGGGCCGCAGGCAAAAGCCGTCAAGTGAATCAGTCCGTCCACCATTTCCTCTTGAATGAAGTGGTAGACAGAACGGACTACTTGGTTGCTGTAATACCAAAACAAGTATTTTGGCTGTTTCTTGGCCTGGGCACGGCGGTCCTTTGCCGACACCATTTCAGGCGTGAAGATAGATGCCCCCAGCCGCTTCAAGGTATCGAGCAGTCCACAGTTGACAAACTCATCATAAATCATGTAAGGGTAACCAACTACCGCCAAGCGGATATGGTTCTGTGATTCTAGGGTTGGAATTGAGGATGCCTTGGCAGAGGCGATGGTGTTTGCCTCGGAAAGCCTCTTTCTTTCGGTTCTCAGAGAGACTGTCAGTCTATCTAGGAGGGCTGTAGCCTCGTTAGGTAGCATGCCGCTGGTCAGAAGTTCGTCGTAATACTGCCTAAACTTAACTGACTTGCGGTAGGCACGGAGCGCCTGCTGATACCCAGCCCCCAATGCCTTGGCAACCCTTATCCAGGCCTTGACCGGCGCAAACCGGCCGTCTCGTATATCTAAGCGGGGAGACAAAAGGGGTGGAATACCTTTGATGGATGACCTGATCATATCGGGCAGTCCGAGAAACTTGGGACAAAAGGTAGCCTCACCATCGATGCTGACCAGTCTGGGGACGAAAATATAGTCGACTTTGTCAACCAAGCTGGCGACGTGTCCGTGATAGACCTTTATGGGGATGCAGGCATCGGTCACCGTGTCCCTGATACCTTGATTGACGATGTGTTTGTTGGTAGGAGGGCTCAGTACGATTTCTGCTCCAAGTTCTTCGAAAAACGTCTTCCACTGCGGATAAAACGAATAGTATGCCAGCGCTCTGGGAATACCGATACGGATCGCCATTGCGAAACCTCCCCTAACTTCAACATACTTCGAGATTGCGGTGGAAAAGCCTTCCTGGAAAGTTGTTTTTCTACGGCGGCTGTTTTCCCAAAACTGATGCTGAAGTTGGAAATCAGAAGCGGTGGGGAAGTATCTCTCTAGGTAAGAGACCGAAGCCGCGGCGGAAGTGTGCAAACCGGCCGCGGCACGGGCTTGACGGCGGGGAGGACATGTTCGCAAGCAGAAACGCGGCTAACTCTCTGTGGACGCTGCTGGCCATTCTACAGCAATGGAGTGGCTGCGGATGCTCTCA
>DUMM01000035.1 GCA_012839845.1 Bacillota bacterium
CAGGCGGCTGCTGGTCGGTAATTCTCAATTCGTCTATCGGCAAGGTCACCCGCAGTGCACCGACCTGTACCAGGACCTCACCGCTGCTGGCTACTTCCAAGACCTGACCCACCTGTTTTAGGTTGTTTAGATAAACGGAAGTCCCAGGAACCAGCTCTTCCCTGCTGACTACAGGCTGTTTAGCGGGCCCAACAGAGCTCTTCTCTACCAAAGCGGCTTGTTTATCCTCCAGTGCTGAGCGCACTTCCCTAGCCACTTTTTCCCGCTCTTCCCGTTCAGCTGCCCGCAGCTGTCCAAGAAGGCGGTCGGCATCCGCCCTCGCCTTGAGCAGCAGTTCTGCTGCCTCCGCTCTAGCTGCGGCTAAAATCGCTTCCTTTTCTCTAGTAACCTGTGCGAGGCGTTCTTCATACTCTTTCCGAACAGCTTCAACCTCCGCCCGCAGCCGCTCCGCCACGGTCCGTTCGTGGGCAGCTTTGCGCCTGTTTTCCTCCATATCTTGGATCAGATCGGCGATTTGTATGTCTTCTTTGGTCAAATAAGCCCGAGCTGCCTCGATCACTTCTTCCCTCAGACCCAGGCGGCCTGCGATGGCAAAGGCGTTGCTGCGGCCCGGCAGACCGATTTCCAGCTTGTAAGTAGGCCTCAATGTGGCTACATCAAACTGCACCGACGCATTGGCCAGGCCTGGAGTTGTATAGGCAAAGGCTTTCAGCTCCGAATAGTGTGTAGTAGCTATGGTCCGACAGCCCCGTCTGTGAAACCATTGGAGCAGCGCCATCGCCAAGGCAGCTCCTTCTGTCGGATCCGTACCGGCTCCCAGTTCATCCAGCAGCACCAAAGAACGGTCATCAACGTGATCCATGATCCGGATAATATTCGCCATATGGGAACTAAAAGTACTCAGATTCTGCTCGATGCTTTGCTCATCACCGATGTCCGCAAAGACCCCAGAAAAGACATTGATCTCCGTTCCTTCGTCAGCCGGCACGTGCAGGCCAGCCTGCGCCATGATGGTGAGCAGGCCCACTGTCTTGAGAGCAACGGTCTTGCCGCCGGTATTGGGGCCTGTAATTACCAGCGTGGTAAAATCCTTTCCCAGCCAGATATCTAACGGCACTACTTCGCCCTTCAGCAGCGGATGGCGCCCCCGCCTGATGTGGAGGTAGCCGTCAGTCCGCACAGTAGGCTTCACGGCATTTCCGCTGGCTGCATAAAAGGCTTTCGCAAAGATAAAATCCAGGCGCCCTAAAGTCTCCAGAGAGATCAGGAGTTCCTTGGCCTTAGCTCCCACAGCACCAGACAGCTCCCGCAGGATCCTTTCGATCTCCTCAGCTTCCTCCGCCTCCAGCTGTCGAAGCTGATTATTGATCTCCACCACTGCGGCAGGCTCCACGAACAACGTCGCTCCAGAACTCGACTGGTCGTGAACTATACCGGGCAATAAACCTTTAAACTCAGTCTTGACCGGAACCACATACCGTCCATTCCTCAAGGTGATTATCCCATCCTGGAGGATTTTCTGGTAACGGCTGTTGTGGATGATCGATTCTAGTTTCTCGCGAATTCTCCCCTGGAGACTCCGCATCCGGTTCCGTATGGTCCGCAGAGCGCTGCTTGCGGAATCTAGTATCTCTCCATCATCGCCGATGCACCTTTCGATCTGATCCTGCAGCACCGGCGCGGGCTCCAACCTCTGGGCCAGCTCCCGCAAGATAGAACCTTCCGGGGCCTTATCCAGCAGGAATCGGCGGACTCTGCCTGTACAGTAAAGGGTTGAGCCAATCTCCAGCAGGCTTTCCGGCGAAAGGGTTGAGCCCATCTGCGCCCTGTGCAGGTACTCCCTGATGTCCCGGACCCCTCCCAAGGGCAAGCCCCCTTCGCGGCCAATAATCTCTAGCGCCTCGGCAGTCTCCCTCTGACGAGCTTCGATGGTTTCCAAATCTGCCGTCGGCTCCAGTGAGAGAGCCCGTTCCCGCCCCAGGGCAAAGGCTGTATGGGCAGCCAACTGCTCCTGCACTTTGTGGAATTCCAAAACCCTCAGTGTTTTCCGATCCATGGGCTTGAGGCTGCCAGTTCAGCAGCTCTCGGACCTGCCCCCTTTCCCGTTTCCGCTGCATAGCTTGCTTACAGTGCCCGACTCATTTCTACGGTTCATTATAACAGATGCGGCCTCCGCAGGCGAACATAAAAGCGAAAAGGGAGCACCCCGACGTGCTCCATTTGCGCTGCCGGACTGAGTTTTCCGCTGGCCGCCTGCATCACCCGCGATTTGAAAAATAGTAGACCAATCCTCTGTATATCCCCCGGGCAGCCTTCGTCTGGTAAGGACGGGTGCTGAGGAGGTTTGCTTCCTTCTTGTTGCTCAAAAAACCCAGTTCTACTAAGGCAGCTGGCATCTTCGTGTTTCTCAGCACGTAGTAGTTCCCCCACCTTACACCCAGATTGCGAGAACCTAATTCCTCAACGATCCCCCTTTGTAGGGCATCAGCCAAGTAATAGCCTTCTCCGCTGTAAAAATAGCTGGTGGTCCCCGTTATGCTGCTGTCGTTGTTCCAATCGCTGTGTATGGAGACGTAAACATCGCCGGGGCTGGAGTTGGCAACCCTAACCCTTGCCTGGAGCTGATTGGCGTTTTGCCCTCCTGGGGAATAGTCTCCGTCCCGGGTCATAATCACCTGGGCACCGGCATATTCCAGCATTCCCTTAAGGTCCCACGCCACAGCCAAGACAATATCCTTCTCCGGCTGGGCACCAATTCCCCGGGTGCCGGGATTGGCGCCGCCGTGGCCGGGGTCAATCACAATCACCCGCCCTTTGAGGGATGCAGGATCCCAGTGAAGTCTGCTGGTCCCCACCTCCGCGGTTTCCGGAAGATGAACGCCTTGTTCTGGCGGCAGACCATCGCCGCTGGGCGAACCGAGATTCAACATGAAGGATAACAGAAGCAGCAATACTGTGACCAGAGGATTTGCTTGGAGAACCCCATGAGCCCTAGGACGTGACTTTCCCAAAAGAATCTCCCCCCGTAGTCGGTGGCTGGTGGCAATAAGCTGCATCTATCGCTGATAGTGGGGATAGACCGAACGCTCACCCTAACTCTTTGACTACACAGGGGAAAACCCTCCAGGCAAATGGCGCCGCAGATGGATGCTTCTATCCCTATAGGCAGTTTACGGGGTTCCCATCATGATTTCCGGGCGAAATACTCCTTTATCTCTTGCCATGACCAGGCATTTACCAAGTCATCCTTGGTCAGCCATGCCCGTCGGGCAACGCTGAGTCCCAGATGCATATTGTCCAGTTCCGGTTGGCTGTGGGCATCGGTATTGATGACAATTTTGACCCCGGCTTCCTTAGCTGCCCGGGCATTGACATCATTTAGGTCTAGGCGGTCCGGGGAGGCATTGATCTCCAGGACGGTCCCTGTTCTGGCTGCCGCTTCAATTACCCGCTCCATGTCAACGGCATAGGGGTCCCTTCGTCCCAGAAGACGCCCCGTTGGGTGGCCGATGATATCCACATGGGGATTTTCCACGGCCTTAATGATCCTCATGGTCAGCTGTTCCATATCCTGTCGGAAACCGCTGTGAATCGAGGCAATGACTACATCCCTTTCCGCCAATACCGAATCGGGCAGGTCCAGACTGCCATCGGCTAAGATATCCACCTCAATCCCGGAAAGCAGCTGAATGCTGCCCAGCTTCTCGTTGAGCTCTTGAATTTCCCTATGCTGAGCCCGCAGCCGTTCGACGGAAAGACCATTGGCTACTGTAAGGGACTGAGAATGGTCGCACACTGCCACAAACTCATAGCCTTTAGCCGCAGCAGCCTGGGCCAGTTCTTCCAGGCTCATTACGCCATCGCTCCAGCGGGAGTGGCAGTGGAGATCTCCGCGAATATCTGCAAGATCCACCAATTGCGGCAGCCTTCCCTGGCGGGCAGCATCCACCTCTTCCTTCCCCTCCCGGATTTCCGGAGGAATAAAGGAAAGGCCTAACCGCTGATAGAACTCATCCTCACTTGCCACTCCAGCCAGCAGGACATCGGGCGGCACAGCATCTGGACCCCCGATGAGCAGACCTCGCTCAGCGGCTAAAGCCAGCACTTGGGCAACATGCTCCGCAGAACCTGTAGCCTTCCACAGGGTCCACCAGTAGCACTTGGGTTCTGCCGCCAAGACCTCCAGCACCGGTCCGCTTTTCAGCCGCAGTCTGATGCTGTCCTCGCTGCGGGCCAAAATCTCCTCAACCTCTGCCAAACCCGGCAGCACAGCAAGTACCTCCTTTGGCTCAGTGCCGGCAACCACCAGTTCCAGCTTGTCCACCATCTCCTCGCGGCGTCGGAGCTGACCGGCTAACTCCACCTCCTTTACCTGGGGCAAAACTTCCAGGTGCGCTTGGATATCCCTAGCTACCGGCAAAGCTACCCCCAAAGGCACTTGATCGCCCCTCTCCCGGAGCGCCTGAATCCCCCGGATAATGTTCCATTCCGTTCTGGCGCCTAACCCCCGCAGGGTGCGAATCTGCCGTTTGCGGCAAGCCGCCTCAAGATCATCTA
>DUMM01000036.1 GCA_012839845.1 Bacillota bacterium
GGGCTTCGCCATCCCGCCAATGGGCGCAAGGCGAAGCCCACAGGGTCTTGTGCAGTAGTATGTTAGCCGCCGCATACACCCTGCTTTTTGAGCTCGGCGTTGATCTTCTCATCATATTCAACTACGAGGGCATCGATATCTGTATTTGGATCCAAGAGGACAGCTTGCACTGCCTCAGCTGCCAGCAGTTTAACCGGGTAGTAGTCTACGATGGGCTCCGGGAATCTGACCAGATTTCTGCGGAAGACCTCGACGAAGGGCTCCATGAGAGGCTGCCCAGACACTGCAGCAGTATCAACGTCTGTTCTCACCGAGACTCGGCAGACGTTGGAGATCGGATTGGTAATGCCGAAAATCTGGGCCTCAGGCGAAGTCATGAACACCATCCACCGGTAGACTGCTTCTGGATGTTTGGTGGTCTTGCTCATGTAGAGGTTCTCACCTTCGCCCAGGGTATAGCCTCCAGCAGGACCGGCGGGCATTAGAGCAGTACCGAGTTTATCTCCAAGGCGGGCGCTGTATTCGAGAATGCGATAGCCTGCGTGGAAGACCATGGCGGCCAGCCCATCCTGGAAAGTTCCGTAGACTGCGGAGGAATCCGCGGTCTGGAATCCGGGCTGGAAGATCTTGTGCTTATGTGCCATGTCCCGTTCGAATTCCAGCGCCAGTTTTACCTCTGGACTGTTAAGGTTGGAAACCCATTTGCCGTTGCCAACCTCTCGAAGGAGGCTGCCGCCAGCTTGCCAAACCCAATCTTGGAAAGTCCAGTAGGCATATCCCCGGTTGGTAGAGCCGTATACGGAAATACCGTAAGTATCGTCTCTGCCGTTTCCGTCGGGATCGCTATAGGTGGCATACTTGGCGAACTCAATCATTTCGTCCCATGTGGTGGGGACAGCCTGGCCGAACTTGGTGAGCCAGTCATGGCGATAGTACATTGCCTGACCCTGTACAGACCAAGGCACTCCGTAGTACTTCCCGTCGGATGCCCGGCAGGTGTCCCAGGCTACGTCGAGGATCTTGTCGCTGTCGGGGAAGCTGTCCTTGTCTATCTCAGCCACAATGCCATACCGCACCCACCGGCCAGTGGTGACAGTATCCATGATCCATGCATCAGGCAAGGCGCCTGCTAGAGCAGAGGTCAGCAGCTTATCCTCCAAGTCTTGATACAAACTGAAAGACAGCTCGATATCTGGATTCTGTTCCATGAATATTTCGCCCAGCGCCTGATAGGCCTCCAGGTACTGAGGATTGCCCCTGAGCCAAATACTAATGGTCGTTTTCTCAGCTGCCAAAGTCCCGGCGGACAAGGCAGCCACCAGACTCAGCAACAGCAGAAGGAGAACTGCTCTTTTCACGATGATTGTCATTTTCGCGTGATTACCTCCTTATGCTCGTTGTTGGCATGCCGCTCCACTCATCACTTTTGGCTTTGCTCGTTGAATCTCTCTGTACCGGTACTGACGGGATGACCACCTCCTTCGGTTGAAGATCTTCTTGAAACATATCCAAGAGGCACTGCATAGCTGCATTGCCGATATGGATCTTGGGGATGACGAATGTTGTCAGACTGGGATAGACTCTGGCTGCCATCTCAATGCCGTCGACACCTACAATGCTCACATCATCAGGAACCCGCAATCCGTGCTTGGCAATAGAATCCAAAGCACCTACAGCCATGAGGTCATTGAAGCAGAAAACCCCTACTGGCAAAGTAACTCCGGCCAGCAGCTGATCCATAGCCTCACGCCCTTTGTTGACGGTGGGAACTCTGTGGAGTGAAGAAGTGATCTTAATAGTTTCCAGCTGCAGCTCTGACGCCCTTTTGCTGAAAGATTGCCAGCGGAGTTCATTGGATTCGGAAGTAACAGGCCCGGAAAGGTAAGCTAAGCAGCTGGGTTTGCCCGCGGCGAGGATATCTGCTGCCTGTCGGCCGATTTCTCGGTTGTTAGTGACGAAGGATGTGATGCCTAAATGGATCCAAGATCTATTGACAACAATCACCCGGCGGTCGTCTCGAAAAATCCGAGCTGCAGTCTCGTTGGAGAGGCGGGGTGATACAAGTATGAGGCCGTCTACCTGCCGCTGGCGGAAGAGCTTTATGGAATGCTCCTCCTTATCCGGGTCTTCATCGGTGTTGCAGACGAAAATATGGTAGCCGGCTTTTGCTGCTACGTCTTCAATGCCTCTAAGGACTTCGGCGAAATACGGGTTGGCAACATCTGGGATAATAACTCCAAGTGTACGGCTCTGCTGGGTCGCCAGCCCTCGTGCCAGAGCGTTTGGTACGAAATTTAGTTCTTCGATGGCCTGCAGTACTCGTTCCCTGGTGAATCGACTGACGTTTGGGTGGTTGTTGAGTACCCGGGACACTGTGCGCACTGACACTCCAGCATGGCGAGCGACATCGTTGATAGTGACCCGCAAGTTATCTCTGCCCCCATATAGCGAAATAAGAAGATAGTTCGCATTAGTTCGTAAATGGCCATCGGTGGAAAATTTGTCTAGCGCTGGCAAGTACTAATTCTGCAACAATAGAGAAGATCTTGCTGGTTTCAGAAAAAACACAAAAAGCAAAAGATGCGTTAACATCCGATTGCTGCAGGATAAGAGGTTTCAAACAGCGTAAGTATACAAACAGGGTCCGATTGGTATTTTGGCTGCACAACACCAAGTGGAGGGATGACATAGTGACTGAAGTTCAGAAGGCCCGTGAACTACTGCGCCAGTGGAAGGGCGATACTTATGCCTTTGGTCTGGGTGTTCTGGGCAAGACGGGAGAATTCGCCGCTGAGCTGGGCAAAACGGCGATGGTTATTGCTAATCGGGCAGACTGGCTGAAGCCGACTGTAGATGCAGTAGTCAATTCACTGAAGGAAAATGGGGTAGAGCTGGTTCCCAACGAAATAGTGCAAGACGCTGCGCCTAATGCCCCTCGGGAGGACGTATATCGGCTGGAGACATACATTCTCCACTATCAGCCTGACGTGATCATAGTCATCGGCGGAGGCAGCAGCATCGATGCCGCCAAAGCTGCCAACGTGCTGGCAACCCTCGGAGGCGTCTATGATGCCAACATTGATCGGTATTTCGGTACCGGCGAGGTGACCAAGGCCATTGAGGCGACTGGCAAGAAGCTTCGTCCGCTGATCGCTGTGGCTACTGCCGCCAGCTCGGGAGCTCATCTGACCAAGTATTCCAATGTCACAGACGTTGTCGCCGGACAAAAGAAGCTCATCGTCGACGATGCCATCGTACCGGATCGGGCAGTCTTTGATTATTCCGTCACCAAGACTATGCCCAGGGGATTCACTGCTGATGGCGCATTTGACGGCGTTGCCCACTGCTTGGAGGTTTTCTACGGCGCATCGGAGGAGACCTTTGACAAGATCAAGGAGGTAGCTCTGTTAGGCATCGAGCTGGTTGTCAAGAATCTGGAGAAGGTTATGGCGAATCCCGCTGATGAAGAGGGCAGAGAAGCTCTGGGTTTGGCCACTGACTTGGGAGGCTATGCCATTATGATCGGCGGTACCAACGGTGCCCATTTGACGAGCTTCTCCCTGGTAGACCTTACCAGCCACGGACGGGCGTGCGCGCTGATGAACCCGTACTACACCGTGTTCTTTGCACCGGCTGTAGAAAAACAGCTCCGGCTGGTCGGCGAGATCTACCGCCGGGCCGGCTTGATCAAGGAAGACCTGGATAAACTCTCCGGTCGAGACCTTGGAATCGCGGTAGCTAACGGCATGGTAGAACTGAGCCGCCGCGTCGGCTTCCCAACTACGCTCACCGATCTGGAAGGGTTCACTGATGAGCACATTAAGCGGGCTCTTACCGCGGCCAAGGACCCGCAGCTGGAGATGAAGCTAAAGAATATGCCGGTGCCCTTGAATGCCGATCTGGTGGATGAGTACATGGGTCCGATTCTTGAAGCGGCCAAGGTCGGCGATTTCAGCTTGATCAAGAACATGCAATAAGAGTAAGGCTGCGTAAAGTACAGGTATGAGAGCCATCTGAGGGCCGATGACGGTTAAAATAGGCAGGGGATGCTTTATTTCCGCCTGCCTATTTTGCATTCTCTCCATAGTGAATGTTCTCGCCGGAATAGATTGGGCAACAGCGCGAGGAAGAGCAAAGATTTGCTTGTACTAATATGTAAAAAAGAAGCAAAAAAGACTGTAGAAATGTAGATATCTGCAGTTAGATGAGAAAACTGGCAGGACATTTGTCCTAGGAGTGGAAGCCTACAATAAGGCCTTCGGTCGACACGTGGACACACACTGGAGGTGGCACTGGCTTGACCCTCGGTAAGCTGGACAATGAACAGGTACTGCGGCACATCCGCTGGCGTTCCATCGCACATTTCCTGGGGGATGATTCCAGCTTTCCACGCCTTCTCTGGGCCTTTGTAATCTTCATTATGGTATTGGTTGCTCTGCATAGCCGGGATCTTGAGCCTAGAACCTGGATTCCCAGTTTCTTGTGGGTGCAGGCCGCGGTCAGCTGTGCAGTTTGGGTCTTAGCGAATGCGAGGGGGAATTGGGCGGTAGGGTGGGCTGGTTATTATTCCGCCTGGATAGCTCTCTGTGGAATTGTGGTCAGCTCTCCTGCCACTATGGTACTCGGGTATGTATTGATGCTGGTGGGCTTGGCATT
Organism: Bacillota bacterium; assembly: GCA_012839845.1. Lineage (GTDB taxonomy): Bacteria > Bacillota > Limnochordia > DTU087 > DTU087 > DTU087. The sequence goes on from DUMM01000036.1 coordinate 4,657, forward strand.
GTCGGCTTTGGATATGCCTTCCCGCAGCGGCTTTATGACCATGGCTCTTTGGGCAGCGGTGGTCCTCATGGCCGTTGAGCAAAGGGAGCTTTACGGCGTTTTGTCTCCCAGCACCGCCAGCATGGGGCTCCTCATCTTCGTCTTGATCAGTGTGCTGCTGCTCCAAAGCTTGAGTTTCTTAGAAAACCTGTACAAGCGGGGTTTCTGCGATGATTTAACTGGCGTGGGCAGCAGGCAGCTTCTGAGGTGGATGAGCAAGACGGCATTGATGGAGGCCCAAAAGCGGGGGGAGAGCGTCAGCCTCTTGCTCTTGGACTTGGATAACTTCAAGCAGGTTAATGACCAGGGCGGTCATGCGTTGGGAGATACGGTATTGGGGCAGTTGGCCAGGTTTATTCAGCGGGAGGTTCGGGGAGACGATGTTGTCTGCCGCTACGGCGGCGATGAGTTCGCCATTTTGATGAAAAACACAGATCACGAGTCGGCTGTTGCAGCAGCCCAGCGCTTAAGAAAGCGGGTGGCAGAGGTTTTCAGCCGGGAGCTGTCGGAGTATCCGGTCAGCGTATCCATAGGGGTAGCCACTTACCCTGAACATGGCACCACTTTAGCAGAGCTTTTGACCAAGGCGGACCAGGCGCTGATGAGTGGAGCCAAACTTCGGGGGAGAAATAGAGTGGCCACTGCCAACGCTTTCTACCAGGGAAATCCCTGGCAAATGCTGCAGGGTGTCTTGTCTCCCAGTATGATGCGGCTTCTGGAGATTGCCATGCAGGTGAGTGACGAGAGCGTAGAACATATGACCCGCCTGGTGCCATTGGCAGAGGCTTTGGGAGCGGCCGTGGGCCTACCGGAAGAGATGCAGCTTGCCGCCGTTCAAGCCGCTGCTCTTCACGACGTGGGCTGTATTGCTGTGCCAAGGGAGATACGGACCAAGTGGGACCCCTTAGATGTGAAAGGGTACCACACGCTGATGCGCCATGCCGATGTGGGAGCTGACATCCTGGCAAATCTGGGCATTGAGGAGAACATTACGAGAACCATCCGCCATCATCATGAGTGGTGGAACGGCACAGGCTATCCCGATGGACTCCGGGGAGAAGAAATTCCCATCACTTCAGCTATCCTGGCGGTGGTAGAAGCTTACGATATCATGCTGCGGCCGGGACCCCATGGAAGGGTCCGCACCCCGACAGAGGCTGTACAAGAGATTCTAAGGCTCTCAGGTCTGCAGTTTAACCCCTACGTAGCGTCCCAGCTGCCCAAGGTTCTGGAATTGGCAACGTAAAAGACTTTGTTATTCCTCTTTTTTCATGGCGATGACTGCGTCTGCAGGCAGTGCCAGTTCGCAGAAGGCTTCATAGGCCTTAATAATTCCCGTTGGTACCGGACAAGCAGCGTGGAGTCTGCAGGCCTCTGCTGCTTGGAAAACCGGATTTTTGCTGAAGCGGCCAACGGCGGCCATCAATTGGTCAATTTGCTCCAAGTAAGGTGCCAGGCTTTGGACCAGCTGGCAGTCACTTTTCAGCAGAATTCTGTAATCCCCCTCCATGGAACCGTTGAGCTCAATCTCGCTGTTCATGCCGCAGATCCCAGCTGCTATCTTTACCGTGATCCGCATTGGCAACTGCCTCCTCTACGAAGTCTTCCCATTTCTGTGGAGTCTCTCCTTTGGGTTACGCATAACCAGTACTTTGGGGCTGCAGGGGCAGAGTCCTGCATCTAGCTGTATTTTTTAGGGGAAAATCAGTAAGACCCGCAGCAAGACAGAAAGATGAAAAACAAGGCTTGACAGTATTTAGGTATTTCGGTATGCTAATACCGGAATAGGGGTGAGGCATATGGCCGGGGTTGTGGCGGTATCGGAAATGCTGTCATTGGCCCTTCACAGCATGGTGCTCATTGCCCTAAGGGATCAGGAGTACCTCAGTGTCAAGGAGATCGCAGCCGCCACCGGTGCGTCAGAAGCTCATCTAGCCAAGGTCCTGCAGCGGCTGACCAAGGCAGGCCTGCTGCGTTCTGTCCGGGGGCCCAAGGGCGGATTTGCTTTGACCAAACCGCCTGAAGAAGTGACCTTGCTGGATGTGTATGAAGTCATTGAAGGGCCGATAGTGGAACGAAGATGTCCCACCGGTCGGCCGATTTGTCCCTTTGCTACGTGCATATTGGGAGGAATGCCGGAGCGGCTCAACAAGGAGTTCACCGACTATCTGCGCAGCAAAACCTTGGGGGACCTTTCCTTTAGGCTCAAAGACTGAGGGACAGCTGTGCGAACCGATAACAAAACCGGCAAGGCACCGCGGCTTAATTGTTTAGCGAGCAAATTAGTAATTTAACTATATGCAAGCAGCAAGGAGGAAAACTGAATGGCGCTGGATATGTTTTGCTATCAATGCTCACAGACTGTGGGAGGGACAGGCTGCACCAGGATGGGAGTCTGCGGCAAGAACCCGCTGGTTGCCAGGCTGCAGGACAACCTGGTCATCGCAACCAGGGGCATGTCGGCTTATCTGTACCATGCTCGGGAGCTGGGCTACACCGACCCTGAGACTGCCGAGTTCATGGAAAAGGTCTTATATTCCACCTTTACTAATGTGAATTTCGATGCCGAGAGTTTTGTCGAGATGGCTCTTGAAGCCGGCCGCCTGAATGTGAAAACTATGAAGATGCTCAAGCAGGCTCTTATCGAGACTTACGGTGAACCTGAGCCGACGCAGGTAAACACCGGAATTGTCAAGGGCAGGGGGATTGTGGTCACTGGTCACGGACTGAAGGCGTTGGACGAGCTCTTGAAGCAGACAGAAGGTACGGGCATCAATGTTTACACCCACTCGGAGCTGCTGCCTGCCCACGGCTATCCCAAGCTGAGGAAGTACCCCCATCTAGCAGGGAATCTGGGCAAGTCCTGGACCGATCAGAAGCAGCTGTTCAGCCGCTATCCGGTGGCGATTCTCGGTACATCCAACTGCGTGCTGATCCCCCAGCCGGAGTACAGGGATCGGATGTTCACCACAGGGCCGGCCCGTTTGCCGGGAGTGGTCCACATCGATGGCTACGATTACAAACCGGTGATTGACACGGCCATGTCCCTGCCGGAGCTCCCCGAGGAACCCGGGGATACAGTTCTTACTACCGGGTTCTCTGCTTCTACGGTACTGGGGCTTAGGGATAAACTAAAGGAGCTCATAGAATCCGGCAAGATTCGCCATTTCTTCCTAGTGGGAGGCTGTGATTCGCCCCACCGGAGGCTGGGTTACTATCGGGAGTTTGTTGAGCAGCTGCCTAAGGATACCATCGTCCTCACGTTGGGCTGCGCCAAGTTCCGGTTCAATGACCTGGATTTAGGCGACATCGAAGGCGTGCCGCGGCTCATCGATTTGGGTCAGTGCAATGATTCCATCGTGGCGGTGGAAATTGCCTTGGCCCTGGCAGAGATGTTTGGTGTCGGCGTCAATGAACTGCCTTTGACCCTGGTCCTGGCTTGGATGGAGCAAAAAGCCGTTGCCATCTTCTGGAGCCTTCTTTCCCTGGGACTAAAGGGCATTTATTTGGGTCCCATTCTCCCCGCTTGGGTAAATGACGACATTCTTAAGGTCCTCCAGGACAACTACGACGTCAGGCTGATCGGCGAGCCCAGGGAAGACATCGAGAAGATGCTGGCCTAAGTGCGGCTGGAATTTGAGCTAGTAAACAGTTAAGACGACGGTCCAATCAAGAACTAAAGATCGTTCACGCAGGGGGCAGTCTTCAAAGGCTGCCCCTGATCTGCTTCTGGTCAATTCCCCTTCTACAGTATCCACTTCCTTTGGATATTGTACTGACAAATAACAAACAATCCAGCGGCATATCCCACCAAGACCAAAATACACAGCTCAGAAGGCAGCATGCTGTTGCCCAAGATCCAGCGGTTGAGAAGGTCAGTCCCGTAGGTTAAGGGCAGCAAGAACGATACAGGTCTCAGATAGACCGGGAGGCTTGTAACAGGTATAAACAACCCGCACAAGAACAGCATAGGAAATCGGAAGAAGTTGGAGAAGGTTTGGGCTTCAAATACTTCCCGCGCGGAAACGGCTATCATGAGTCCCAGGAGAGTAGAGTTTAGGGCTATGAGAAACACTGCTCCAAGCACAGCACCCCACTTGACTCCGGCAAGGTCGACAAGGAGAGCAGCAAGAATCGCCGGCACAAAGGCATTGAACATTCCGAAGATGACGGCGCCGGAAAGCTTAGCAGCCACCATTGCGGAGATGGGAATCGGAGCAAGGAGCAATCTCTCAAAGGAACGTCCCCGCCTTTCAAAGGTAATGGTGACCGCCAGCATCGAGGTGGTGCCGAAAAGCACGCTCATGGATATCAAGCCGGGAAGAAGGCGTCGGATCTCGGCGAAATTTACGTCCCCGTAAGAGCGGAGCATCTGCATCAGCGTCCATGACAAAGGGAAGATGATACCCCAGCTGATGTTAGGCGGCTTGAGATAGTAGTTGCGCACATCTTTCATGAGGATGTTCCAGAACGCGATCCACGTTCTCACTTTCCGAGGCCTCCCTTTTCCTTTTCGGTGTCTAGAACTGTCGCTTCAATGCCGGTGATCTTGACGAAGACATCTTCTAGGGTGGGCCGCAGCTCCCTGGCTTCAAAGATTGAGACCCCCAAGCCGTCAAGATACTGAAGGATGGGCGAAAGGGGAATCCTCTCCTTGGAGGTGAGGGTAAGCCCGTTGTTTTCCTGAAGCTCAACAGTACAGATGGCAAAACGCTGCGCCAACTCCTTCACAAACGGGGTCAGGTCCCTATCAGCAGTCAGTCTAATTGTGTGCCCGGGGGTGATGCTGTCCATCAGCTCGGATACTGTACCCTTTGCTGCAATCCGACCGTTGACCATAAAGGCGATCCGGTCACATACTCTCTCAGCTTCTTCGATGTAGTGGGTGGTTATGAGTACGGTAGTGCCTTTCTCTTTGAGGTCCAGCAGGAGCTGCCGGATCTGCCGGGCGCTTTCCACATCGATCCCGGTGGTAGGCTCATCGAGGAAGAGGATTTCCGGCTGGTGGATGATACCAGCCGCTATAGTGAGCCTCCGCTTCATTCCTTTGGAATAGGCTCTAAAAGGACGCTTTCCGGCTTTGGCGAGGTGAAACTGCTCCAGCAGCTCCCGTGCGCGCCTTTCTCGGGCAGCCTTGCTCATGCCGTAAAGGGCCCCGCAAAAGCAGAGGTTTTCGAAGCCGTCCATTTCACCGTAAAGATTGCTTTCATCGGGAACAATACCGATGATGGCCTGAACCTGTTTGGGGCTTTTCACAACATCTATGCCTTTGATAAGAACAGTCCCGGCAGTGGGCCTGGCAAGGCCGATCATCATATTGATGGTTGTAGTCTTCCCAGCTCCGTTGGGGCCCAGCAGCCCGAATATTTCTCCACGGCGGATGGAAAATGAGATGTTATCTACTGCAGTAAGATTTCCATACCGCTTGGTTAGATTCTTAACAACGACAACTTCCTGGTCATTCATGACTTACAGCTCCTTGGCTCGTCCGCTGATCTTTGAGTCGATACAGCCGCACTCCATCATAACTCCGCAACCGGCCGCCCGCCCGTCTTCCGTGCTTTCATCTTCTCCATCAGGCTGACATCCCCCGGCAGGTGGAATGCAGGGCTGCCGCTGGATGAAGGCCAGCTTCTCTATCTCTGCCGCCAAGCCCTTCAATGCATCCTGGCTGACCTCATAGTGCATAAGTCTACCCTTGCGCTTGCCGGTAACAAGTCCTACTTCCTTCAGGACCTTAAGATGCTGAGACACCGCGCCTTTAGAGAGATTAAGCTCCCTGGCTAGGGCGCCAACACAGTAGTTGTGCCGAAGAAGCAGGATTACGATCTGCCTGCGGGTATCGTCAGCTAAAGCCTTAAGTACGGCGGAGTTCTGCATGGCATTACCTTCTTTCTGGAAAATTTAGTGGGTGCTGAATTAATTATACGCCAGGGAACTGTTTAGTCAAGACTAAACTGAAGTTCAACAAGTCCATCCCATAGATGGTAATAGGCGGAGACAGTTTGAGGTTCTTTGGATGTTCGTCTATAGAATGGGTTCGAAGGTGTAATTGAGTTGGCAGGACAACACTTGAATTGGAGGATGTAAGTACGAAGGCTGGGACCTTTCATGCCTTGAAAGTTACTGCCAGATCCCCGCTTTACAACGAGAACGGTACCTGGTGGTTGGCACCAGGAGTAGGGATGGTTCGTTATAGAGGCGAACAAGATGGTGGTGCCAAGGATGGATTGGAACTAGTAGCTTACTAACTTAGAAGAAGTCTTTCTTGGTGATCTACTATCCGTATCGTCTGAAAGGCCGGTGCGTTTCCTCGTAGACACGCACCGGCATACTGCACTTAATTGATTCTAAGCCAGTTTTACTCTAGAATCCCGAACCTCATAGCCGATTCTCGTGATTGCGCTTGCGATTTCTTCAATGGAAATCTTGTCTTCATCAAAGTTCAGCTTCACTTTGCTGGTATTGAAAGACACTTTTACCGAATCCCGCTCGACGCCCTCCAGTCCCTTCACTGCTGCTTCTATCTTCTGCATGCAGGACGGGCAGGTTAAGGTTTCCAGCTGGATGGTTGCTGCTTTCATGTTATCTTCTCCTCTCAGTCAGTGGATTGGTTCTTGAGGCTGTCAGTTCAATTATATCCCCAGCATCTTGTCCAAAACCTTGATCTAGGTCAACTTCTCCAATTGGAAAGCCCTACGCAAGCCGCCGGGGAAGACGATATCTCAGCAGCCGCATGCCGTTCAGGATTACCGCCAGGATGCTGCCTTCGTGGACCAACATACCGATGGACATATTCATCCAATCGCTGAAGAACAGACTAGTCAAGAGTACCAGTACAACCCCCACCGCGATTAAGATGTTCTGCTTCATGTTTCTCGCCGTCGCCTTGGCAAGTCCCAGGGCATGGGGCAGCCGGCTGAAATCGGAATTCATCAGCACCACATCCGATGTCTCAATAGCTACATCTGTACCGCCTCCCATGGCTATGCCGATATGGGCCGATGCTAAGGAGGGGCTGTCATTGACACCGTCACCTACGAAGGCAACAGTTCTGCCTTCCTCAATGAGCTTCTGGATAAATGCCGCCTTTTCTTCCGGCAGCATATTCCCGTGGGCTTCCGTTAGTTCCAGTTCCCGGCTGACAACATCGACGGTTCCCTGATTGTCGCCGGAGAGCATGATCAAGTGTTTTACTCCCAGCCTTTTCAGCCGCTGCAGATCCTTCTTGATACCAGGTCGGATCTGATCTCGGACTCCCATTAGGATCGTCAGCTCACCGTCGACTGCCGTCAGCACCAGGGAGTTGCCCTTCATCTCGAATTGGGTTATGTCTGCTTTCGCCTTCTCATCAAGCGTCACCTGTTCCCGTTCCATTAAAGCAGCGTTCCCAACAGCGATTCTGTGTCCGTTAACCGTTGCTACGATACCTTCGCCCTTAACAACCTCCGTATTTTCCACCGGCCAAAACGTCGTCTCTCCGATTTTTTCCAAAACCGCTTTCGCAAGGGGATGGTCTGACTCCCGTTCAATGCTGGCCAGATACCCCAGGGCTTCTTCTATGTTATCCCCGTAATATTCGACTTCTGCAACCGAAGGCTTTCCCACGGTCAATGTGCCTGTCTTGTCAAAAACGATGGTGTCCAACCTGCTGAAGTCGCCGATGACTTCACTGCCCTTAAGCAAGATGCCGTGGCGGGCACCGTTGCCGATGCCGGCAACACTGGATACCGGCACTCCAATAACCAGCGCACCGGGACAGCCCAAAACCAGAACGGTAATGGCAAGCTCAATGTCTCTTGAGATCAGCCATACCAGGAAGGACAGCACCAGCACCGCCGGTGTATAGTATCTAGCAAAACGGTCGATGAAGCGCTCTGCTGCAGACTTGGCATCCTGGGCTTCCTCTACCAGTTGGATGATCTTCGCAAAGGTTGTATCTTCCCCGACCCGGTCAGCAGCAATCTGGATGGTGCCGTTGTCTAGAATTGTGCCGGCGTAGACCTTTGAACCTGGTTCCTTGGCAGCGGGGATGGACTCCCCAGTAATGCTGGCTTCATTGACGCTGCCTTCACCAGACAAGACCGTCCCATCTACCGGCACCTTGGCACCGGTCTTGACCAGAAGCACGTCGCCTACAGCCACTTCATCCACATCGACTTCTACATACTCCCCGTTTTCTGTTAGTTTCAATGCTGTTTCCGGCGCCATATCTGTAAGTTCTTTGATGGCAGAACGGGTTTTGTTCAGAGTCCGCTGCTCTAGATATGCGCCGAATAAGAATAGGAAAGTGACTATCGCCGATTCCTCATAGTTGCCGATGATAAAGGCCCCTAAGACAGCGATGGTAACCAGCACATCGATACTTACAACTCTTACCCTCAGGGCCTGGTATGCTTGAAAGGCGATGGGCGCGGCACCCAAGATGGAGGCAGTGATCAGTGCCCGTTCAAAGAAGCGGGTATTGCCTGCTGTCCATTTGCTGAGAAAAGCTGCGGCAACTAAGACTCCGTTGAGGAGGGTGATCTTATCTTTGTTTTTGAAGATCAACCGCTGCACGCTTTCTCCTCCCTTCTATTGATAGTTGACTGCTGCAAAGGGGCTTGCAGAGCCATCCGCCAGTCCAGGCTACGGTATCCGACGTATCAAGATCTATACACTTTGCCCGCAGGCGGTTTACGCCCAGTAAGCTGCATCTAGTTCAGCAAGCATGTTATATACCGCTGCATAAGTCTCACAGACGTCAGGAGGTACAGTGTAGTCATCGGTGATCTCCCGCAGCTTTTTGAACTCGCTTTCTAGATCGGGTTTGCTTGTGCCCGCTGCCTTTATTTTTGCCGCAATGGCATCGTACACTCTCCGCACCTCGTGGAATTCGGGGTGGCTGTCTCCATGAACCCGTGCTACGACCGGCACATAGATCTCCAATCTTGCGAGGTTTTCCTTAACGCGGTTGAAATCGGACATCAGTCATTCCCCCTTACTTTTCATCAGCTAGTCTGTGAATGCTCCTATAGACATTGTTCCACAGCCTCCCGTGGGGAAAAATGACTTAGATCAAGATTCGAAAAGACAAGGTTCCGGGAGTCAGTCTCTTGCCGCCAAAGGCCAAGCAAAGAGCACCATCCCGGAACCCTCGATTCTTGCTTTTTTTAGGCTTCTCTCTCTTGGTTTCCACTACCCTCGGTTTTGACGCGGATAACACCTATTCCACATAGAGGGGAACCGGAAGAGGGCATCTGACTGGAGGGGGTTATGGAAAGCAGGGGTTTGTCACTGGGCAATGATGTTCTTGAAGAACTCCACTGCCCCCTTCACGTCTCTCTCGTTAGGGTGTCCCTTGGCTATTCCGCCGATTAACTTCAGAGGACCGAAGGTACAAAAGCCTCTGCAGCTATACATGCCGAGGAGCCGGCAGGACCTTGCGGCAAAGATCTGTTCTAAGTCTCTTGTACGAGCAGCCCACAAACCATAGGTACTAATGAGGAATACCCGCTTATTGCTCGGCAAATTGTCTTTGGCAAACTCTATCACCGCTGGGCTGAATCTACCGCCATAGGTACCGGATGCAAAGCCGATGATGTCGTAAGTGGATAGGTCTGCCCCTTTACAGCAGCCTGCATCGATCAGCGTTACGTCACCCAACTCTTTCACAGCATCCAGCAGTTTTTTCGTATTCCCGTGATGCTCGGAGTAGTAGACTATAGCAATTCTCATGAGAACCCCTCCTGGTTGGTTTTGCTGTGCGGCTTTCTTATGCTTTGCATATCAAGGCCACAGTCTCCACGTGGGGAGTGTGGGGGAACATATCGACGCACTTTACCTTGACGGCCCGGTAGCCGCTTTCGGTGAGTACCTGAAGATCTCTTGCCAAAGATACCGGCTGGCAGGAGACGTAGACCAACCGAGGCGGCGCTGAGGCTATCAGCTTCTGCAGAGCTTTGGGATGGATGCCGCTGCGGGGCGGGTCAAGGATGACAAGGTCCGGCTGCTCTATTAGGTTATCCAATTCTGTGAGAACATCCCCGACAATGAACCGGCAGTTGTCCAATCTGTTCAGCTTTGCGTTCTGCCGGGCTGCCTCGATGGCTTCTGGCACTATTTCGATCCCAATGACCTTTTCAGCCTGCGGGCTGATGATTTGCGCAATGGTGCCGGTACCGCAGTAAAGGTCAAAGACGACTCCAAGATTCTCGCCGGCAAAGCCCCGGACCAAGGCAAAAAGCTCCTGGGCCCCGTGCGAGTTGGTCTGGAAGAAGGAAAAGGCAGTGATTCTGAAGGTAAGTCCCAGGATCGCCTCGGTTATGCAGTCCTTTCCCCAGAGGAGATGGACGGCATCTGCCTGGATAGTATCAGCCCTGCCGTCATTGATAGTATGGAGAATTCCCTTAATGCTGCCGGCAAGGGTAAGCTGAAGGAGCGCATCTACCAGTTCTCCCAGTTCCAGCTTCTGCTGGGATGTGGTGATGAGATTCACGAGAATCTCGCCAGTAGTCCCCGCTTTGCGGATGACTAGATGCCGCAGGACGCCTTGATGGCTTTTCTTGTGGTAGAAAGGCACCTTCGCAGCGCGGAAATAGGCCAAGACTGCGTTCAAAATGGAAAGGAAATCCTCATCTACCAGCTGGCAGCCGGTGACGGGGGAGACTTCGTAACGCATCCGCTTCTTGTGCAGACCCAGGGTCAGGGTGCCGTCTCCGCTGTCGCCGAAAGTATATTCCATCTTGTTGCGGTAGCCGGTTATGTTGGGGCTGGGTTGGATGCCCAAGAAGTCGAACCCTTGGATGCCTGCATCGGCGAGGAGCTTTAGGACTTGGCGGCTTTTGATTTCCAGCTGGGTTTCATACGGTACATTCAAGTAGGTGCAACCGCCGCAGGTGCCGAACTGAGCACAAGCAGCTTCTTTTTCCAGGGGGGATTTCTCCAAGATGTCCAAGATTCTAGCCTCGACTTTTTCTCCACGCTTCTTGGTGACTTTAATCCTGACCCTCTGTCCCTCCAAGCCATCATGGACGATGATCCTCTGCCCATCGACGTAGGCCACGCCTTTATTGGGAAACACTGTATCGGTGATGGTTGCCGTGTGAATAGAACCTTTCTTGACCATGGTCTTCTCTCCTTTCCCCAAAGTGAGGCATCCTTTCTCCGCAGCGCACCAGCATGCTGCTGAGCACTGTAGACTAAGAAGGATCCCGGGGATACTGTGCTTGCTTGCCAGCCCGCGGCGGTACCTACCTTTTCTCAGCTTTCTTCAGATCTCCTTTGCCTATTTTTCCAACACGAAGCCGAGATTGTTCACAGCTCTATGGTACAATATGAAAGCGGTAGTGGGAGAAGTTTTGCATGGGGCGCCAAGAGGAGAGGAATCATAGGCGTGAACTAGAATAGAGTATTAGCTAGTTGGGAAGGGAGTCGTCGTCAGTGAGTGAAGCAGTGCAGCCCGGCAATTTTATCGAGAGTATTATCACCGATGACCTAAGAAGCGGCAAGCATAAAGAGATCGTCACCAGATTTCCGCCTGAGCCCAATGGTTATCTCCACATAGGCCATGCCAAGGCCATATGCTTGAACTTCACCTTAGCCGAGAAGTTCGGCGGCAGGTGCCACCTCCGCTTTGATGATACTGACCCCGAAAAGGAGTCCATGGAATATGTGGAGTCCATCATGCGGGATGTTAAGTGGCTCGGTTTCGATTGGGGCAAGCACCTCTATTTTGCTTCCGACTATTTCGAGCAGCTGTATGAATTTGCGGTTGAGCTGATCAAGAAAGGATTGGCGTATGTGGATGATCTCTCACCGGAGGAGATCAGGGAGTATCGGGGAACCTTGACTGAGCCAGGCAGGGAAAGCCCGTACCGCAACCGTTCGGTAGAGGAAAACCTCGACCTTTTCCAGCGGATGCGGGATGGGGAGTTCCCCGATGGTTCCAAGGTGCTTCGGGCTAAGATCGATATGGCTTCGCCCAACATGAATATGAGGGATCCGGTTTTGTACCGCATCAAGCGGGTGAACCACTATCGTACCGGGGAGAAGTGGTGCATTTATCCCATGTACGATTTTACCCATCCAATTTCCGACGCGTTGGAGGGCATCACCCACTCCATCTGTACCCTGGAGTTTGAAGATCACCGTCCGCTCTACGACTGGGTGTTGGAGAATGTGAGCGTGCCCTGCCGCCCTCAGCAGATCGAGTTTGCTAGACTCAACCTTTCATACACAGTGACCAGCAAGCGCAAGCTGCTGAAACTCATCGAAGACGGTTATGTCACAGGCTGGGATGATCCCCGCATGCCGACGATAGCCGGAATCCGCCGCCGGGGATACACCCCTGAGTCTATTCGGGATTTCTGCGAGCGGGTGGGGGTTGCCAAGAAAAACAGCGTGGTGGACATAGCGATGCTTGAGCACTGCGTGAGAGAAGACCTAAACCGTCGGGCCCCCCGGCGTATGGCCGTACTGCGGCCGCTCAAAGTAGTGATCGAGAACTATCCCGAAGGGAAGGTTGAGGAGCTGGAGGCAATCAACAATCCCGAGGATCCCAGCATGGGAAGCAGGAAGGTGCCTTTCTCCAGGGAGGTCTACATAGAGCAGGAAGATTTTATGGAGGACCCTCCCAAGGGATATCGCAGGCTTGCTCCCGGCCGAGAAGTGCGCCTGCGGTACGGATATGTGATCAGGTGCGAGGACGTAATTAAAGATGAAGACGGCAACATAGTTGAGCTGCGGTGCACCTACGATCCAGAGACTTTGGGGGGTGCTACTCCCGACGGTCGAAAAGTGCGGGGGATCATCCACTGGGTTTCAGCGCCCCATGCGGTGTCCGGTGAAGTACGGCTCTACGACCGCTTGTTCACCATAGAAAACCCCGGAGAAGTAGAGGACTTTTGGAACTATGTCAATCCCGAGTCCTTAATCGTACTCAAGGACTGCAAGCTTGAGCCGTCCTTGGCCGATGCAGAGCCTGGCAGCTTCTACCAGTTTGAGCGCCAGGGGTATTTCTGCGTCGATTTAGTAGATTCTAAGCCCGACCGTCTGGTTTTCAACAGGACTGTGGCCCTGAAGGACAGTTGGGCTAAGATACAGCAGAGGCAGCAGGAACAGGGATAGGCTCGGATCTCAAAAAAGCTGCGTCCAGGTATATGGGAAAAAGAAAAGAGAACAGAAAAAGACTTTAGCGTATGGTGATGAACTGCAGCAAAGGGAGGGCGTAAGATTTGCTCTCCCTATTTTGTTCTTGACAGTAGGCTGTTTGTTTGGACGGTAATGGAAAGCTGGGCATCGGCGGCGGCTTCTGTCAAACATGCTGCTTTTTTGGGGCGAGGTTTGACAGCAGCCCGAAATTCGTCTGAAGTGTTATTAGTCTTTGAGTTGTCTTTGAGAAATTATCCCTATGGTTGAGCTAGGAAAAAAAGGATACAGACAAGCAATGGAGAAAATTGTGAACAAAAAGGGGTGCCCCATGAAGCGCTGCAAATTGATGGGCTTTTGCCTGCTGTTAGTGCTGTTGTTGGGTGTCTGTTCTGCGGAAGCTGAGGTGTTGGATAGAGCTGAAATTCAGGTTATTGTGACCATCCCCCAGGTGCTGTGGGTACGTGTTAATGCCACCCAGTTGGAGTTTACTGAAGAAGACTTTGATACAACCAAGAATGCTGTGATGCTGGACGAGGGCATCTTAGCAACCAAGACGGAAGCTGTGCAGATTGAAGTTGCCGGAAATGTGCCCCATGCCTTGTATATTTCGGCAGCCGACGAAGCCTTTCAAGGGCCCAACGGCAGCAGCCTGCCCAGTTCCCAAATGACTTTTAGGTTATATGGTCCTACCTGGCAGGGCAGTTGGCATACCTTGAGAACCAGGGGTGCCACTCAAGACCCCGTTTTTGCCAGCAACACGCCGGGGAAGAACATCCTCACTATGGATGTTCAGCTTTTGGCAACATGGTTGGACACTCCTGGTACCTATGAAGGAACTATCGTCTACACTGTGGCACCGTTGGCGGGCTGAAGAACGTAGATTGGGTCTAATATTTGGGGGGTAGAACAGTGGGAAAATGTAAATTGCAGTTAAGATTGTGTTTGTGGGCTCTAGTGCTGGTGTTCTTTGTTGGCGGAGTCGGCTTTGCCCAGGAAGAAGAGGAACCGCTGGTCAACATCATGTTTTTTGAAACAGATCTTAGAGAAGCTCTTAACGAGATCTCGCTGCAGACCGGCGTGACGATTATCGCCGATCAGACGGTAAGCGGTCAGGTAACGGCAGACCTGCAAGACGTGCCCTTGGAAAAAGCTCTGCGGATGATCCTCTTTACCGGAGGCCTTTCCTTCCGCAAGGTGGATGACTATTACATAGTTGGGTTACCTGACCCCCGGAATACTACCTTCAGCGCATTGGTGGAGACCGAGATTGTCCGCCTGAGTAACGTTACAGTCCAGGAAGTCATGGATCAGCTTCCCACCTTCTTGACTTCTTACGTACGTGGAACGCCTGACCGGAATCTTCTCACCATCTCAGCACCGCCGTTGGAGCTGGAGAGGATCAAGGAACTGATCCGGCAGATTGATACGCCCCGGAGGACTGTAGAAATACAGGTTCTGGTAACTGAGGTGTCCTCGCAAGCCTTGAAGGAGTTGGGGAACAGTCTGTTACAGTTCTCCGCGGAGAAAGGTCAGAGCGTCGGTGATAGCTGGTACGGAAGAGTTGAGTACGACGGCAACGTTCTGACTCTGAGTACCAACATTTGGGGGGAGCTAGTGACGGAGCTAAAAATGCTGGAACAGAAGCAGGAAGCCAGAATCCACGCTGACCCCCGGGTGATAGTTGCCGACCGGGAAACCGCTGAGCTGTTTGTCGGCGACCTGCAGATCCTGCCCATCTCCTCGGAGAACGAAGAGACTACCCGGATTGAACGGGTCGAGGTGGGAGTAGTCCTTGAGGTTACCCCGACTATTTTGCCGGATGACCAGATACTCCTTAAGCTCGCACCGGAGGTCAGCCATTTCGTCAGTGAAGCAAGGCCAGATCTGGTGGTGAAGCGGAACTCGGTATCCACTACGGTGCGGCTGGCCAACGGGCAAACGGCGGTGTTGGCAGGCATGACTATGCAGGATTTTTACGACTTGTCTCGGAAAGTGCCCATTCTGGGGGATATACCCATCATCCGCTGGCTGTTTAGAAATGATGTCAAGCGGGAGGGCGATCGGGAAGTCCTGATATTCGTCACCCCTGTCATCCAATAGGGGAGGTAACATAAGTGGGCAAACGACAAAGGATATGCTCGCTCCTCGTCTTGGTACTGTTCTGCGGTGCTGCTTTAGCAGGCGGCACCATTGGCGTTTTCGCAGCAGAAGCAGATATTGATGACGTACCCAAGCAGCTCACGGCTCCAGGCTGGGAGGTGCTTCCAGCTCCCAAGGAGGAGCCGGTGATTGTATATGAGCTCAACCTCGTTGAGCTGCGCTATGAAATGGGGCGCATCGTGGAGGTCAGTGTCGAGTATTCTAAAGGGGAAGACCTCGAGGGCGGGTATGCGATTATCACCGATGAGGCCGTTTTGAGGCTGATAGGCGATTTCCCGGCTTCCTTTACCGTCAGGTCGTCCGGGGAAAAAACCAGTTCGGCGGCGGCTTTTGAATATAATGCTTGGTTGGTTACCATGGGCAATCAGCCTGTATCCATTGAGGTTATGGAAGATACCATCGTAGCCGCTGAGGAGGAAGAGGAGACTGAATACGGGCTGAGGATTACCTTAACGCCGGAGTATTACGGAGACCCCGACAGTGGAGTTCTGACGGAGATCGATCTGGAGTACGCAAGCCGCGAGAATGCAGTAGGCAATGTCCGCCTTACGGACTGGCTTTCTGCAGAGAAAGACCGTCCCCTGGCCGTGATAGTCCGCGACCTCAACTACACCAAGGAACAAGCACGGAAGTATTTCGCCCTCTATGCCTCCGCAGAGGTTATGAGCCCCAGAGCTTTAGCTGATCAAGGGCCGGTAGTCTCCATTGGTTCTATTAAGGGGTTACAGGAGCTGATGGCCCGGCCTCAGAGCCAAGCAGGCACCAATGCGGAGCTTCGGATGGCCGTTGGTGTAAAAGACGCCAAGGTCGGCCCAATGGGCAAGTTACTGCTGGAGAGGGAGCAGTATAAGCTGAGTGCTGAGGCTGAAGGCTTCCCAGGCGGTGTGTCTTACAGAATAGGCGGAACGTATTACCTCTATGAAGAGTTGGGGCTTGCAGCTCATGTAGACAAGAGGGCTGGCAGTGAGGCTTTAATTCGGTGCGGAGTTGCCGACCAGGTGCAGTGGGGTGATGTAGAAGTAGAAGCCGTGTGGCTTCCCATTGCCTATGCCCCTGATGAGGGCCGCTTTATCGGGTCAGTGTGGCTGCAGTGCAGCGCTGCCCTGGATGTGAACAGATGGCGGTTCCAGTACGACTTCACCTACGACAGCGGAGAGATTGGACACGAGCTGGCGGTGATGAGAAAAGCCAGTGCCGATTGTGCTGTAAGCCTGGAGTGCGCTCAGCTTCCGACCAAGGAATCGCTGTATGCTCTCGGCCTGGTGTTCTGGCTGGAGTGAGCAGCGTGAGGCTGTAAGTTGGTTTAGGAGGGGCTGATCGATGATATCAGACTCACCTCGAATTAGGGTGAAGGTTTGGTTTTTGGGACCCTTTGCCCTGGAGGTTAATGCGAAAGAAGTACCAGTATCTCAGTGGAAATCTAAAAAAGCTCTTAACCTCTTTCGATATCTAGCTTCTCGCCGGGGAGAGAAGGTCCCTAAGGATGTCTTAAATGAGTTACTTTGGCCGGATACCGATCTAGATGCCTCTACGGAGCAGAACTTACATACATGTGTGTATTTTGTCCGGCGGATTATTGACCCCGATCTGAAGCGCTATGCCAAGTCAAATCTCCTTACCTGTTCAGGAGGCCTTTACTGCCTGGAAAGAACAGATGAATGCTGGGTAGATACTGAAGAGTTCGAGGAGCTCTACACCGAGGGCAGGAAGCTAGAGAAAATCGATCCGGCAGCAGCCATCGCTTCATTTCGCGGAAGTCTAGAGCTGTATCGAGGAGATTTCTTGGTTGAGGAGCCGTATCTTGACTGGACTATCGAACTGCGAGAATACTACCGAGAAATGTTTATAGACGGTACGCTGCGTCTGGCTGAGCTTTTGGCCTCATACGCCGACGATCTAGGGGAGGCAATCAGGATCTGCCGGCAGGGGCTGAGAAAGGACCCGTATCGGGAGGACCTTTACCATGCGCTGATAGGATACCTCATCGATGCCGGTCGCTATACTGAAGCGGCCACCCAGTACACCGCGTATGCCAAGATGATGCATGATGAATTCGGTTTAGATCCCAGCCGCGAAGCCCGGGCTCTTTTGGAGAGAATCCACAGCGGGGGCCGGATAGACGCTCATGAGCTGGCTAAGTCCGTGCCCACCCGTTCCGGGGGAGCTTATGTCGGCGACAGGGCCTTCTTTGAGGCGGTTTGTCACCTTGAAGCTCGCCGGCGGGATAGGAGTCAAGAACCTGTTACTCTGATGATGATATCGGTCTACGGCTCAAAATCCATGGAGAAGTCCGCTGACGTTACCGCCTCCGTTTTGCGGAAAGGCGATGTGGTGTGTCAGTGGGATCAAGACAAACTGGGCATCTGCCTCTGGGGTACAGATGAAACCGGAGCCAAGGTGGTCGGCCGGCGGGTAAAGCGGGAGCTGGAGAAGACCAGCGGTGTACGAGTGGGAATCACTTATGAAGTTCTGAAAAGCGGCAGTGAACGGCCGATCCTGGGGGCCCTGGAAAGGGCTTTCTAGGAATCTTTTTTAGAGAAATTCCTAGGCCTGGGTTTGAGCCGTTTTATAGATAAGTTTTAGTCCTCGCGTTTACAATGAGACCAGGTTACGGTATAGGGGGGCAGTTATCGATGACACCTTCCACCTTTGTAGTACGGATCATCCGATGCGCCAACGGAACCTGGCAGGGACGGATCGGCCACACCCAAACCGGTGAAATGAGACCATTTCAAAGCTGCCTGGAAATGATAAAGATAATGGATGAATTTGTCGGGACCGGCAGGCAAGTGGAAAGGGAGACAAGGCGTGATGCAGACCAATGGTCGACGAGCTTTAGGGGTTAGAAATATCTCAATAGTATTTGCTCTGGTGTTGTTTATGGCACTGAGCGGTATGGCAGAGGGCCGAAGCGCAGTAAAGGCCAGCAAGAGCTCGGTCAGCATCCGTATCGATACCAGACCCGCCATAGACGAGGAATATCTAGATGGCGGCACTCTAACCTTGGTCTGGGAGCCAGTGAACGTTGACTTGTCGGATAAGGAATCTGAACCTGTTGAGGAGAGAAAGAACATATGGTATCAAGCAGCTGGTGATCTGTACTTTGGGGATAAAAAAATGCCGGCGGAATACATTGAGGTCTCAACGCCTTATTCGGGTGGTTTTCAGCCCCTCAACCGGCCTGTGCTTTTCCTAAAGGCCGATGAGGAAAGACCCGTGCAGGTCAAGTTCCGCATCCGGCGGGAAGCCTGGCAGCACGCCGGCAAATTCACCGGTTATTTGAGCTCAGACTCCCCCCTTGCAAAAGCCATTGAGTTGATTGTCGAGGTGAAGGAGTATACGGCTCTTGTAATGGATTCAGGTTCAGGTGAAAGCAGCACGGTTGTTATCAATGCTGACCGCGGTCCGGGAACTTACAAAGCAGAACAAAAGATCTCCGTCAGAGCTATTACAAATACCGGAGGCTCTAACCTAGTAGTTTCGTCCACAGGGTTGAGGTTTATCAGCAATGAGGATAAGACTAAGACTGGGTGGGACGCAGACTCGGTGCCCACAATCGAACCCAGTGCTATTTCGCTCAAGAAGAGCGGAGAAAAGCAGAAGTACAATTTGGCTAATCAGCTGGTGTTTCACTGTCCTAACGGGGTGACAGAATATACTTTCGAAGTCGAGGTAACAACGGAGCTCAAGCACATAGCCGGCCTCTATAAAGGAAACATCCATTTTACGCTGGCCAACTAGACAGTGACGGTGATGAGTTAATCGATGTTGCTTTCCTCATTGGAGGCGATGAGCCGCTGCCCATATGTGGTCACCTTACGGCGGCGGTTGAGCCAGTGGTGAAACCGGCCAATGGGATAAGACCAGAAATCCAATGAGGAGGAGATTTTATGCGGAAAACATGGGGGATTATCGCCTTATTTGCGTTGATTCTGGGAGCTTTATGCGGGGGTGTGCCGGCGACCGCTTCATCCGAGGGAGCACCGCCCATAGAACAGACAGTTGAGCTCCAAGTCACAGTTGAGAAATGGGCCAAGATGAGCGCTCTTGAGAGTATGGAGCTTGACCTTGCGCAGCCGGGGACCCGCAGAGAAACGTCTCAAAAAATCACTGTTGCCACCAATACAAAGGTACGAGTCACTGTGTCTGATCCCACGCTATCTCTAATTGAGGAAGACGCAGCTGCGCTAGGGTTCAAAGCTGCCGATGACTTGCCGCTTAAGTATGGTGTAGGGTTTAGAGGTCCAATTACTTCCAGCATGAACGGCGTGAAGGAATATGAAGTAGAGGCCGGCACGGAAGACACCAGAGAGTTGGTGTTTTGGGCAGAGTGGCTCGACAGCGACAACTGGTACCGCCTGGTGGCGGGGAAATATAAGGGCAGCGTGACCGTTACGGTTGCCGCAATCAACTGACCTAGTGTTACTAAGTTATCCCTATTGAGGGCAATGCATGTGAAGAGGGTGATTATGTGAAGCCTACCGTACGGGTGATACTGCTTGGCCTGACGGCAGCTGTGATCGTAGCTGCTGTGTGCCAAGTGACTTTGGCCTTCGGGGTGCGCCCCTTGGTAATCGACATTGACTGCAAACCCGGAGACACTAGGGATTTTGAGATCATCCTGAATCCGGGCAATACCGAAGAGACAGTGCAGCTTTCATTGTATCAGCCGGTTCAGATGCTGAGTGGGAATCTGGCTTACCAAGAACCGGTTCCGGAGACGTTTCCCGCTGTTAACTGGGTGCGCCTCGACTCCTACGAGGTCAGAGTCTATCCCGGTGAAGATACATACGTAAGGGGTACCATCAGGGTTCCCTTCGATGCCGGGGGCTCCCATACGGTAGTGCTCATGGCTGAGCCGAGGGTGGCACCTGATCAACCGGGTATAACCCTGATCGTCAGGTACGCCATTCGGATCAATATTCGGGTAGACCGGCCGGGGCTGAGGACCTTTGCTGAACTAAGGGAATTCGACTTGGTTCCAGGTCCGGAAGGCGAACCGGTGATCCGGGCGCTGGTTGCCAATCCGTCAGCTTGGGACTATCTGGTGTCAGGAGAGGTTACCGTCCGGGATTCTGAGCGGCGCCTGGTGGAAAGAATTCAGCTGAACAGCGAGGCTGGTGCCAGGGCCAATTTAACCGAGACCCGGATCTATCCCGGCAGTGAAGTAGAATATACCGGTACTGTTACCAAGAGGCTGGAGCCTGGAAATTACACTCTGAGATTGTTCCTCCGTTACGGGGAACGGGGGCAGATCATCCAGACGAAAGAGATCACCGTGGTTGAGGGGCAGTTCAAGTTCCCTGGCGCCGAAGAGTTGGGCGCTTTCAGTGTGGAGCCTGAGACTATCTCTATGGAAATCAGGGCAGGGCAGCAGCGCAGTCAGGTACTGCAGCTGACCAGTGAGATTACAGAGCCTGCGCTCATCCTAATTGGCGGTAGAGACGTCGAAGCTGACTATCCCTACTCGCCCTTAAGCTGGATCGAAGTGCGGGGACCTTCTGAGATTAACCTTCCCGGACGGGGCAGAGGCAGGATAGTGCTGACTGTGGCTGTGCCTAAAGATGCGGTCGATGCCTCTTACAATGGTTATCTCTTGCTGGGCGCCTTCAACCCCGATACCGGCGAGCCGCTCAGTCAAAGGGAGATCCCCATTACAGTCTTGGTCGGAACTGAGCACGTCTACGCCGTAGAGATTAAGAGCTTACAGGCTGAAAAAGTCGAAGAAGGGCATATGCTGTATCTGGATCTTGCCAATACCGGGAACGTAGACCTGATGCCGCGGGCCGATCTTGTTATCACAACGGAAGCTGGGGAATTCGTGGAAAGGGCCGTGTTGGTCCTAGGGGAAGGCGCCGAAAAGGTAATGCCGCTGCAGAGGCAGCAGCTGGAGGGTCTTGCCCAAGGCCTTGAACCCGGCTCGTATCAGGTACGGGTTACTATCTCCGATGGAAATAGGGAGCTTCTCGTCAGCGACATGGCGTTAGAAGTTGCGGATTAGAGGAAATAAATGCTAAGTTTGTGTAAATATTCCGCTGCGCAGCAGGATTTTTCCAGGCCGTGTAGAATGGTATAAGCGCAACATGAAGTTGAGCATGAGAAAGTTTCAGCAGCGTAGATTGCGGGTATAAAGTAACTGGAGAAATAGAATAACGTAAACCTCTACCGATAAAGGCAAACCCTCCGAAAGGTGGGGACGCAAAGTCCACGGGCCTAAAGCATTGAGCTATGGCGGCCGGACTGCCGAAGAGAGGAACGGGATGATCTTTTAAGGAGCCTGTCTCTCTCTCGGTGAGCAGGCTCCTTTTTCAATCTGGTAAAAGGAGCGAGTTGCAGCAGAAGACAAAGGCTCATAGATTTCTCCAGAAAGGGTAAACCCGACCGAAAGACGGGGGCACAAAGCCACGGGCCTAAGAGGGACAAACCTTATGGCGGCCGGGCTGCCAAAGGAGGAATACAAATGAAAAGATTCTCGGTGCTGATTGTGCTGA
This sequence comes from Bacillota bacterium, assembly GCA_012839845.1. Taxonomy (GTDB): domain Bacteria; phylum Bacillota; class Limnochordia; order DTU087; family DTU087; genus DTU087. The sequence goes on from DUMM01000036.1 coordinate 26,478, forward strand.
CAGCGTTGCTGGTGGTTGCTGCAGCCGGGGCCGTGCAGGCCAAGGAGTTGGCAAGGGCTGAGCTCAAGGTTCGGATAGAGATTCCAGTCATGCAGCGGCTGACGGTACTTGAACCTGCCGATATATATTTCCAATATCCAGGCGATGGGCAAGCAGTGGAACTTAAGAACGTAGGACGGATTAGGGTTCAGAGCAATGCCGACTGGGCATTAACAGTAGGTGCCGTCACTGACGGAAATGTGAAGGTAGCGGTAAGGCCTGCGGGTGACAGGACAGCTCGGTGGCAGTATGTCGACGGAACAGGCGGTGTATTTACCGGCCCATACGGCGCCCATGACATCAGCTGGGATGTGAGAATCGAGGCCAATAGGTTTGGCAACGCCGGCAATCAGAATCAGCAGGGTAGGGTGCAGCTCTACTTTACCTTAGGGCGTCTGTGAAGCACAGCGAGCTCGATTCATAGAAGAATCATACAGATAGAGGGTTAGATCTAGGAAGCACTTCAAACAAGCCCAGGCAAAGGCCTGGGCTTGTTTGATCGATTACTGTTGGATCTTTGTTCGGGGATTCGTACCGCTCCTTACGACTATCAGTAATACGATCACAGCCTCCGTTCGCCGCAGAGCTTCCCAAGACTACTTAAGGTGATACTCGGATTGTGAAGGAAATTTCATCTAATCGTAGAAGCATTTACGAAGACCATCCGAAGTTTCCGGTTCTACCTTACCGGTTGTAAGGAGGAAGGGAATTGGATCTTCAACAACCTGTGGTTATGGAGGATGAAATCGATCTAAGAGAGATTTTGTTGGCTTTATGGAGAGGTAAGTGGATTATTTTAGGTCTAATGATTGCTGCTGCTGCAGTGGCCGCTATAGGAGGTCGTATACTTCTAACACCTAGTTATGAAGCAGTGGCAGCCTTGTTGATTGTGCCGCCTACATATCAAAGTGCTATCGAACCCGAGCCGCTGCCGTTGGAAACTTACAGGGCTTTGGCTCTGACTCCCTCGATAGCTAGCCAGGTGATAGAACGGTTGCAGCTGACAGATGAGGGGAATAAGCCACTCGGGGCAAGTGACGTTCTTAAGGCAGTTCAAGTAGATGTGTCCGCGGGGCCAGACTCGTCGGGTGGTAGAGCCGGAATGCTTAACATAAAGGTGTCTTGGAGTGACCCGGTTATAGCCAGAGATATCGCCAATGCCTGGGCAGATGTGTTCATGAGGGATACAGCCTGGATCCGAAAGAGTGAGTCTGACGAAATAGCAAGAGTAATTCTCAACCAGTTCGTTGCTACTGAAGAGGCACTCAATGAGGCTGAAGACCAGCTTCTGAGGTTCCGCATCGCGAATAGCATTCCCCGAGCCAGTCAACAAGTGGAACTCCTTAGTTCGCATTTGGGAGAACGCCACAGATATATGCTTAAGCTTCAGGCTGACTTGGAGATAAAGCGAAACAGGTTAGATACCCTCAGCGGCCAGTTGTCCGCCCTAGAACATGAGGGGCAGTGGTTAGGGCTGCTTACCCATGATATCGACAAACTCAGCGATAATGGCAATGCTGCAAGGAAGCGAATCATTGATGCAGTGCGGCAGCTTGTCGCTGCGAAGAAGGCCTTGAGAGATTTTGAAGATAATGCAGAGATTGCCCTTCTGGAACAGGAATTAGCATCGGAACTAGAGGCTCTAAGTTCATACAAAAAAGGACTGACTGTCTTGGTTGCTCAGGTCCCACAGCTTGAGGCTCGAGCTCGCGCTTTGACTGTGTCTTTGGAGAAACATGATAAGACTATGTTTCTTTCCCGCAGCTTGACAACAGATGCTATGTGGACAGCCATAAGTAGCGGCAGTGAAGCGTTGGAACAGCTTCAAGACTTCCGTCTCGTAGATGAAGTTCCTAATCCGACCTATCAGGAGTTGGAAAAGTCTTTAGCAAACACGGAGACGGAGCTAGCTAGTCTCCCAGAGAAAATCCAGGGTTATGAGAAACTGATCAATGCCTCTGTACAGCGCATTGTCGACTTGAATCAAACTTTGAGAGAGCTATATTCTCAGAGGGAGGCTTTGGAAGAAGAAGTTGCCGTTACTGCCGATGTATATGATTCTCTAAAAGCCCAATACCTATCTTTAAAGAAAGAGTGGTTGGAGCTGGCTAATGAGGTCTCACTCTTGGAAGCTGAACTAAAGCTAGCTTCGGAGCAAGTAAGAAGAAATGAGGAAGAATTTGTAAATGCTGAAGGTTCGCTGCTGCAATTGACACTTGAAGAAGAACAACTGACACGCAATGTCGCGTCTTTGAAACAAACATATAAGGTGTTGGCGGAGCAAGCGGAGAATGCCCGCCTTGCGGAAATGCAGGCCACTGGTGATGTCCGGTTTGTCTCGCCGGCCGTAGCTCCCCGGACACCGTCTGGCCCTAACCATAAGCTCAATATAGTAATCGCTGCGCTGTTGGGTGGGATGATTGGACTGGGTGTAGTATTAGTGAAGAACATGCTGATGGAGCCGGCTAACTAGTTGTTAGAAGACTACCCCAGCACATGGAAAACGCTGGGGTAGTCTTGATCAATAAAGCCTTACAGGTTTCGTATTCGATCTACTATCCCAAAGTCAGTGGCACAGAGACCTGCGGCCCTCTGATTCCATCTTTACTCACCGCATAGACTCTGATATTTACTTTGCCGAAGGGCGCTCCGTAGGGTACTGTTTCGGTGAGGCGCCAAGTGTCCTCCCCAAGGCTGCGCAGAGTGCTCCACCATCCGTACTCAGGAATGGAGGCTTGAACTGAACTGATCTCCCCGCCGGTGATGTCAGAGATACGCACAGTTAGAGTCACGGGCGTTCCTACCGTCGCGGTTGTGGGGTTTATCTCTGTCTCCATCCTATAGTTGAACTCTTCAGCCATCGCTCTCACCTCCTTGCTTTCTACTAAATTGTACCATTATTACTAAAATAGATAAACCACGCTTTGAATACTTCCCTAACGATGGCCATATTGTCAGAGAGAGAACTCGGTGCACCACAAGACAATGTGCTTAGGTTCCGCGATTTTAACCCAGCACTAGTTCTTGACAGCGCAACCAGACATATATATGATTGAAAGTAAATGACTGACCCGTCAGTCATATGGCGGTAGGTTGGAGGAGATAGCTTGAAGAAGTGGATAGCTGGAATCGCAATTGTTGTTATCGTGATAGCAGTTGGAGGACTGCTCTTGAGTCGGCAGTCGGGGACAAAACCGCCCGAGGTTGACGCAGTACAGACGGCTGCCGAAGTGCGGCGGCAGTCGGTCAGCGTTGCTGCGGCTGTCCCCAGGAGAATGCAGGAACGGATATCGCTCCACGGTATTTTCAGCCCTTGGGCGCAGGTGAATGTTGTCCCCAAGGTACCCGGGAAGGTAGCAGAAGTCCCGGTTGAGGTAGGGCAGAGGGTAAGAGCAGGAGATGTCTTAATCAGGCTGGAGACCGATGAGCTTGCGCTGCAGCTCAAACAGGCGGAGGCAGCGCTGGCTGCTGCTCGGGCAACACTGGCCAAGGTGGAGGCCGGCGCGCGACCCGAGGAAATTGAACAGGCGGAGGCCGCCCTGAAGCAGGCGCAGGCAGGATATGAGAACGCCCGATTGACCTATGAGCGGGCAGCTAAGCTCCATGAAGCCGGAGTCATGACGGGTCAGGAATGGGATGCGGTGAAGGCGCAATATGAAGTGGCAAAAGCCCAGCTGCTGACAGCAGAAAAGACTTTAGAGCTTGTGCGCAAAGGTGCGAGGGAGGAAGACCTGATCAGTGCTAGAGCCGGAGTTGCCCAAGCGGAGGCAGCAGTAGCCCTTGCTAAGCTGAGTCTGGACAATGCAGTGATCAAGGCTCCCATATCCGGTGTGGTCAACCAGGTTAATGTCCAGATAGGAGATATGGCTGGCGCCGGCATGCCAGTGGTTCACCTTGTAGACATTGATAAAGTCAAGCTCAATCTCCAGGTCAGCGAGCGTGAAGTTGTCTTGCTGAGACAGGGCCAGGAAGTATTGGTCACTCTGGATGTCCAGCCGGATTTGGAACTTCGGGGCCGCATCAGCAGTGTAGCACCTGCGGCAAGTCAGACTGGACTCTTCTCTGCCGCCGTCGAGCTGAATAACCCTGATGGGAGAGTAAAGCCGGGCATGTACGGCACAGCCCACGTAATCGTCAGGGAAGTTGAAGAAGTTCTGGCAGTACCCGAACGGGCGGTGTTTACCGCTGACGGCAGATCGGCAGTGTACGTGGTTAAGGACGATACTGCCCATCTAGTACCAGTGGAGGTGGGAATGCGGTCCGATGGGTTTGTGGAGATCAAGTCGGGTCTTGCGGCCGGAGATGAGGTGATTGTTCGCGGTAGAGAATTTGTCACCGATCAAGCATTGGTCCGGGTGGTGGAACGGGGGATTTCGCAATGAAGCTAGCAGCACTTGCGGTCAAACGCCCAGTTACCAGCCTAATGATGATGGCGATCATAGTATTGCTGGGATGGATAAGTTTATCTCGGCTGCCCATTGATCTGTTCCCGGACATTGAAGTGCCGGTTATTGGTGTACTGACTACCTATCCGGATGCAGGCCCCTTTGAGGTAGAAAACCTGGTCACCCGGCCTATGGAGGCGGCCCTGGCTACCGTTAATAATGTCAAGAACATCACCTCCTTTTCATCCCGGGGCTCTTCTACGGTTATCGCTGAGTTTGACTGGGGCATCAATATGGATTTCGCCTCTCTGGATGTCAGGGAAAAGGTAGACCAGGTGCGGGGTTATCTGCCCGATGAGGCTGGGGCACCGATCGTGATCAAATACGATCCCGGCGCCATGCCCGTGATGCAGCTGGTGCTGAAAGGCAGTCGACCTGCCTATGAATTGAGATACATCGCCGAAGATACCGTAAAGAGCCGTTTAGAGCGGCTGGACGGCGTGGCCTCTGTGGATATAACCGGAGGGCAGGAACGGGAGATTCGCGTGGTGCTGCACCCGGGACTCTTGGCTGCCCACGGCATATCCATTGACACGGTGTCCCAAGCACTGCGGGCCGCCAGCCTTAACCTGCCCGCTGGGTCTATCCGGGACGGGGGCTTGGAATACACCCTGAGGACAGTGGGAGAGTTTGCAACAGTCGATGAGATCCGCTCAGTCAAGGTGCCTACCGCCGGGGGAGGCTTGGTGAACCTTTCAGACATTGGAGAAATAGTAGACGGCTACAAGGATGTTACCACGATAAGCCGCCACAACGGCCAGCCCACCATTATGCTGTCCGTCCAAAAGGAAGCAGGCAGCAACACCGTGAGGGTAGCAGAGGCTGTTCGGAAAGCTGTTGAGGGGCTGAACCGAGAGCTGGGCGGGGACCTGTCTTTGGAAATCGCCATGGACTCATCGGTGTATATCCAGCAGGCCATCAAAGAAGTTGCCGGTAATGCTGTCACCGGTGCAGTGCTGGCTGTTGCTATACTGCTTCTTTTCCTGCGCAGCATCCGACCGACATTGGTAATCGGCGTTGCGATTCCCATTTCTATCCTGGCGGCCTTTGTGATGGTGTATTTCAGCAAAACCACGTTAAACTTGCTGTCTCTGGGCGGTCTTGCCCTGGGGGTCGGCATGTTGGTAGACAATTCCATAGTGGTCTTGGAGAGCATTTTCCGCCACCGGGAGCTGGGCAAAAAGGCGAGAGAAGCTGCCGTGATCGGAACTGAGGAAGTGGGCATGGCGGTAACGGCATCGACTTTGACCACTATATCAGTCTTTGTCCCCATTGTCTTTGTCTCAGGTCTCACCGCCGAGATCTTTAGGGATCTGGCTCTGACCGTTACTTTTTCCCTCTTGGCCTCTCTCTTGGTGGCCGTGACCTTGGTGCCTATGCTGGCTTCCCAAGTACTGGGAAACAGCAGGTTAGATGCCAAAGACAGCCGCTTTACGCTGGTCAGGTGGATGTCCCAAATGAGCGACCGGATGCGTAAGGGATACAGCCGCTTGATCGCCTGGGCTCTTCGCCATCGGGGGGCAACCATAGGTATCGCCGCTGCTACCTTGGTCGTCAGTTTGCTGCTGGTTCCTCTTGTGGGGATGGAGTTTATGCCCAGCATGGATCAGGGGACTATCAGTATATCTGTCTCCATGCCCCGCGGTACGAGGCTAGATGATACCGATGCCATCGTTCGGGATATTGAAGATTTCCTTGCTGCCATCCCGGAAATCGACACAATCTCATCTACGCTTGGATCCGGCGGAACAGACAGAGCCAGCATCTCTGTTCAGCTGGTTCCCATCGCCCAGCGGACTCGGCAGACAAGGGATATCGCGACCCTTATCCACGATTTTACATCCCAAATCCCAGGAGCGGAGATCACTGTTTCCAGTGATACCCTTATTACCGGCGCTTTTGGTCAGGCCATCCAGGTGCGGCTCAGGGGAGATGACCTGGACATGCTGGAGCTGGTTTCCCAGGAATTGATCGGAGCCTTAAAGGAAATCGAGGGGACCCGGCAGTTTACCACCAGCTTGGATGAAACCAGCCCGGAGATTCAGGTACAGATCAACCGGGATAGAGCAGCTGCCCAGGGCATTTCCGTTGCGCAAATTGCTTCCACTTTGCGGGCGGCGGTCAGCGGCACAACTGCTGCCAAGTTCCGCAGCGAAGGGAAAGAGATCGATGTGACTGTCTGCTTGGGCGAAGAATGGCGAGACAACCCTCAGGCTGTGGGTAATATACCCATTCCTACCTTGAGGGGTACGCTGGTGCCGCTCAAAGATGTGGCCACTCTCCAGTACGGCACGAGCCCCATCCAGATTACTCGCAGCGGCCAAAGCCGCACGGTCACTGTCACCGGTGATGCAATTGGCCGTCCTCTCAATATGGTGATGGAGGATGTCCGCAAGGTGGTAGATAGTTTCCCCTTCCCGGAGGGAATTTCAGTCGAATACGGCGGTGAATACAGCCAGATGACGGAGTCGTTCGCTGACCTAGGTCAGGCCATGCTGCTTGGTATTCTTCTGGTCTATATGATCCTGGCATCCCAATTTGAGTCCCTGGTTCAGCCGTTTATCATCATGGTGACACTGCCACTTTCCATCGTGGGAGTGATCCTAGGGCTGCTGATCGGCGGCTGTACCTTCAATGTGGTCTCCTTTGTGGGAGCTATCATCTTGGTGGGTATCGTGGTGAACAACGCAATAGTCTTAATCGACTATATCAATCAGCTGCGGGCGCAGGGCATGGAGCGCAATGAAGCAGTTGTCACAGCGGGTGAAGTCAGGCTGAGGCCCATCCTGATGACGACCCTGACCACTGTTTTGGGTCTTGTGCCGCTGGCCCTGGCAACTGGTGAAGGCAGCGAGATGGGCAGACCTCTGGCCTATACGGTTATGGGTGGTCTCACTACGTCCACCCTCCTTACCCTTATAGTGGTGCCTGTGGTTTACACCTTAGTCGACGGGCTTGGCAGAAGGATTGCTCGGCTTCTGGGAGGCAGCCGCAAAGGTGCCGCCAGTGGAGCCGAGGCGGTGCAGTAGATGAGCAGTTGCTAACTAATACGCGGAGGGAAAGAAATGGGAGTGATTACTTTGCAAAAGCGAAGCTGGTTGATTGGGTTATTGGTGGTTGTGTTGATGGCGGTCTTTGCTGTAACAGCTGCCGCTGAGGAAAGGGAAGTCCGGTATGTGACCTTGGAAGAAGCTGAGCAGATTGCCTTGGAAAACAGCGTGAAGCTCAAGCTGGCCAAACTGGCAGTGGAGGAGGCGGAATTTCAGTACAAACAGGCGGAGGCGGCGATGATCATGAAGCCTTCACCAGTTGTGCTGATGCAGGCCCAGGCTGGGCTGGACATAGCCCGGCAGCAGTACCTTACTGCCTTGGATGAGCTGGCCTTAGAAGTGCGAACTGATTATTTCAACGCCTTGAGGATGCAGAATCTCCTGCAGATCGCTCAGGAAGGCTTGGAGTCCGCCCGCCGGCATGAGGAGGTTGCCAAGAAAAAGCTGGCAGCGGGAACCGCTACCCGGCTCGATGTGATTAAGGCCACCCGCAACGTGTTAAACAGCCAGGCCAGTGTTTCCCAAGCAAGGCACGGCCTTGAGCTGGCACAGATGAAGTTCCGCCAGACGTTGGGCCTTGAGCTCGATGCTGCGGTCCTGCCTAAGGAAATCGATTTGGATGTAGAGCCCCAAGAGGTCGATCTTGAGAAGGATATCGAGTATGCCCTGGCCAACCGCGATGAAATCAAGCAGCTTGTCTTGGCCATTCAAGTAGCCGAGAAAAACGTTGAGATCTCAGATAACGACTACACGCCGGTCCTTACTCTAGAACAGGCGAAGCTCAACCTGGCCAAGCTGAAGCTGCAGCTGGAGCAGGCAAGACAGGGCTTAGCACTGCAGATCAGGCAGAGCTACACTGACTGGAAGCAAGCGGAAGAGCGCATCCCTGTCCTCCAGAAAGGGGTCGAAGAAGCTGTGGAGATGCTGCGGCTCTCCGAGCTTTCCTATGAAGCCGACATGATTACCAGCAACGATCTCCAAGATGCCCAATTGGGGGTGCTGTCGGCTAAGAATGATCTGATCAATGCCATCTACGATTACAATTTGGCTAAGGCCAGATATTTCCACGCCGTGGCCCGGCCGTTGGCAGGGCAGCAGTAAGGAGCTGCTGAATAATGCTGCAGAGAAAGCTTAGGGAATGGATGAAGAGGAAAAATGGAGACTTGGGGCTGGCTACTGCTCTCTTGTGCCTAGTGCTGCTGACCGCCGCCAGCCAGGGGTTAGTCCTGGCAGAAGGCTCAAGTGCTGAGCTTTCACAGACAGCCGGGGTACCGGCAGCACTCGACCCGCGGCTGGCAGATATCCGGTCCCTGGAAGATATTCTGAAGGTGGCGGTTGCTAACAATCACAGCGTCAAGATCGCTGAGATAAGCATTGAGGAGGCTTTGGCCAGCGGCAGGGAGGTTGAAGCCGCCCTTCGTCCTCAGCTGAATCTGGCGGGGCAGTATGTGAGGGAGAATGTGGCTAATAATCCGGCTGTTATGAATCAGTACTATAATGCGGTAGACAAGATCGAGAACCGACTTGATCTGCCTGCTCAATTAGAAGAGTTGAGCGGTGACGAGCCTATCAGCACCACTGTCGGAAGTCTTACCTACTACCAACAGCTGGCGCCTACGGCGCAGATCCGGGGATTTCAAAGGCAGGCAGACATCGGTACTGACGTTGCTCGAATGGCCAAGGACCAGGCCGTGGCTAGTACTATAGTCACCGTCCAAGAAGGGTATTTCAACGTCCTGCGGGCGTACAGCGGCTTGCTGGCCGCTTTGGCTGCAAGAGATCACGCCCAGCTTAACCTTGAGGCAGTGGAAAGGCAGCTGGAACTGGGCACAGCTACTCCCCTGGATGTTCTCAAGGGGAAAACTGCAGTTCTTGAAGCTGAAAACAACCTGCAGATGGCCAGCACCGGCTTGGAGCTTGCCGTATTGGGACTGCTGAACAGCATGGGATTTTCATCGGTAGATGGTGAGACTGCCATCGCCTGGGCTGAGCAGCTGGCCCAAAGCAGGGACAGCAGCATCATACCTTGGGAGATTGAACTTAATGAGGCTTATGCCTATGCCCTGGAGCACAAGCTGGAGCTGGCCATGGCGAGAAAGCAGCTGGAGATGGCAGAATCGGCATATAGGGTTGTGAAGGAAGAGCGGGATTGGACTCTAAGCTTGACTGGGAAGTATCAGCCGGCAGATGATATAGTCCTAAACTCATCCATTGATTCTAACCTGGCCCTGATGATCACCGCTGCAAAAAGCAAAACGGAACTCCCGGAAGCATTTGATACTCTAGACGA
>DUMM01000037.1 GCA_012839845.1 Bacillota bacterium
ATGCCTAGCTTAGGGTACTCTACGAAACCCTGGGTGATAGCTCTACGGAACCTCAGCGGCTTCAGCACAGCTTTATGAACACCAATTGTGGCGAGGTCTCTCGCCTACTAAAGCTTGACGCGTACAATGGCAAAAATAGCTGTTGACAGGAAAAACTGCTACTGCTATACTTGGTCTAACACCAAAAAACGAATAAGCAGTTCTTGCTCTTATCAAGAGAGGTGGAGGGACTGGCCCGATGAAACCCGGCAACCGGCGCTGCCAGCGCAAGGTGCCAATTCCTGCTGGTGTCCGGTAGGGCACTAGAGAGATGAGAGACGGAACGAAGTGATAGATAGTATCCTCTTCCGTCTTGGAAGAGGATTTTTTTAAGCTGATCGGAAAGCAGGGAGTGGGGATGTTTGATTGAGATTCGCGGCTTAACTAAGATATATACCGACGGTCAGCGGGAAATCAAGGCTTTGGACAATGTCAGCCTCAACGTTGAGCCCGGCGAGATCTTCGGTATCATAGGCCTCAGCGGCGCCGGCAAGAGTACCTTGGTGCGCTGCATCAACATGCTGGAAAGGCCCCAAGAAGGCCAGGTACTGGTCAACGGCATCGACATGACAGCCCTCAGCAAAGGGGAACTTAGGAAAGCCCGGCAGAGAATCGGCATGATCTTTCAGCATTTTAACCTGCTGTATTCCCGGACCGTTTTCGGAAATGTGGCCTTCCCCTTGGAGATCACCGGCGTGCCCAAGGCCGAGATCAGGCAGCGGGTTTATGAGCTTCTGCGTCTGGTAGGACTAGAAGACAAGGTTGACAGCTATCCGTCTCAACTGAGCGGCGGGCAGAAGCAGCGGGTGGGTATCGCCAGGGCCTTGGCCAACCGCCCGGAGGTGCTGTTGTGCGATGAAGCAACCTCCGCCCTCGACCCAGAAACCACCAAGGCTGTCCTGGAGCTGCTGCAGGATATCAACCGCAGGATGGGGTTGACAATTCTGCTCATCACCCATGAAATGCCGGTGATCCAGCAGATCTGCGACCGGGTAGCGGTGATTGAAAACGGCCGCATCGTCGAGTGCGGGCCGGTCCTGGATGTTTTCACTAGGCCCAAGTCGGAACACACCCGCCGTCTAGTGCGGGGGGTAATAGATATAGAAATTCCGCCGGATCTCTTGAAGCAGCATGCCAACGGCGACGGGCCTCTCCTTAAGATTTCCTTTATCGGGGAGTCGGCGGGCAAACCCATCATGGCCGCCTTGATGCAGCGCTTTCCGGTGACCGTCAACATCCTTTTTGGACGGATCGATCATGTCAAGGACACCCCCTTTGGGACTTTGGTGGTACAGCTTGCTGGGGACAGCGGGGCCATTGCTAAAGCTCAAGAGTTCTTGATCGAGCAAGATCTGCATGTGGAGGTGCTGCGGGATGTTTAGCCCCATGGTATGGAGATTGATCTGGCAGGCTACCGGTGAGACTCTTTACATGGTGGGGGTATCAGTGGCCCTGGCGGAAGCTGTTGGCTTGCCTTTAGGTATCATCTTGGTTACTACCGAGAAGGGCCATATCTTGGAAAACCCCATGGTCAACCGGATCCTGTCTACCATCATTAACATCGGACGGTCCATACCTTTCATTATCTTGATGGTAGCCATTATACCCTTCACCCGGGCGCTGGTGGGAACATCCATCGGCACAACGGCAGCCATGGTGCCTTTGACTGTAGCTGCCATACCCTTTGTGGCCCGGCTGGTGGAAACGGCTCTAAAGGAAGTGGACAGCGGGGTTGTGGAAGCAGCTTTGGCTTTAGGTGCATCTCCCTTGCAGATTATCTGGAAGGTACTGATCCCCGAAGCGCTGCCATCCCTGGTTTCCGGGGTGACTATTACAGCAGTGAATCTTATCGGTTACTCAGCCATGGCGGGGGCTGTCGGAGGAGGTGGCTTGGGCGACCTTGCCGTTCGCTACGGATACCAGCGCTTCCGGACTGATATTATGCTGGCAACAGTCATCATCTTGATCGTGCTGGTGCAGGCAATGCAGAGTCTGGGAGACTGGGCGTCTAGAAGCTTATCTAAGAAGTAAAATTTCCAAGAAACAAAAAACATATAGGGGGTTTGCAACATGAGAAAAATCCTAACACTGGTCCTGTTGGTCTCTTTGCTGGCCGCAGTCAGTATTCCAGCCGCTGCTCAGACGTTGAAGGTGGGAGCTACACCTCGTCCCCATGCCGAAATCCTGAACCTGATCAAGCCGGATCTAGCGGAGAGTGGGATCAACCTGGAAGTCATTGAGTTCACCGATTACGTTCAGCCCAACCTCGCCCTGGCAGAAGGGGACCTGGATGCCAACTATTTCCAGCACATTCCCTACCTAGAGAACTTCTGCAAGGATCACAGGCTGGATCTAACCTACATTGCCAAGGTTCATATTGAACCCATGGGCGCCTATTCGGATAAACTAAAGAAGGGCGATGAGATTAAGCCGGGTGCCCGCATAGCCATACCCAATGACACCGTCAACGGCGGGCGGGCGCTGCTTTTGCTGGAGGCCCAGGGCTTAATTGAACTGGATCCGGCGGCGGGAATCACCGCAACTGTGCTGGACATTGTCTCCAATCCTCTCAATCTCAGGTTCAGTGAATTGGAAGCTCCCCAGCTGCCCAGAGTCCTTCCTGATGTAGAAATAGCCGTCATCAATACCAACTTTGCCCTGGAGGCGGGGTTGGATCCATTGACTGACGCCCTGTTCATCGAGGGCAGCGAGTCGCCGTACGTCAACGTGCTGGCAGTGCGGACTGAGGATGTCGACCGGGCAGACCTGGCCAAATTGGCTGAGGCGCTTCTTTCCGAGAAAGTCAAGGAGTTTATCCTGTCGGAATACGGCGGCTCAGTGGTTCCCGCTTTCTAAAATAGGAAATTGCAGGGGACTTAGCGAATACGTGGGTGGTAACCTTACAGTACCACCCGCTTTTTTATCAGCACCCTAAAGGAGGTCGTGTCCTTGGCTCATAAGGCAGATATCGGCATTTTCGGCGGTTCGGGCTTTTATGAACTCCTGCCTGATGTTGAGGAAGTGTGGATAGAGACCCCTTACGGCCCACCCAGCGATAAGATCGCCCTGGCTGTCATTGAAGGCAAGCGGGTAGCTTTCTTGCCCCGCCACGGCAAGGATCACCGCTTTCCTCCTCACAAGATCAATTACCGGGCCAATATCTGGGCCATGAAGGAGTTGGGGGTAACCCGGATCATCGGGCCCTGTGCGGCCGGGAGCCTTCAGCCCCACATCAAGCCGGGGGACTTTGTGGTCACAGATCAATTTGTCAACCGCACTTGGGGGCGGGAGGATACTTTCTACGATGGGCCTGTTACTACCCATATCAGCGCGGCAGATCCTTACTGCGAAGAGCTGCGTCAAATCGCTATCCAGGAAGGGAAGAAGTTGGGCATCGCCGTTCATGAGCGGGGAACAGTGGTAGTCATTTCTGGCCCTCGGTTTTCCACCAGGGCAGAAAGCCGTGAGTTTCGCAGCCACGGCTGGGAAGTCATCAATATGACCCAATACCCCGAATGTATCCTCGCTCGAGAGCTGGGCATCTGCTATGTCAACATTGCCTTGATCACAGACTACGATGCGGGGCTGGAGGATGATCCATCTGTCGAGCCGGTAAGCCATGAAGCCGTTCTCAAGGTGTTCCAGGAGAATAACCACAAGCTGCGGGAGCTCTTATACAAGATGGTGGCTGCCATACCCCCGGAGAGAGGCTGCCGCTGCAGCTGCGCCGAGGCCCTCAAGACTGCCAGGGGATGAAAAAATCTGCCAATCCTTAGAGGCGGCTTCCCAGAGGCTGCCTCTATCGTTTATCTCCGAAAACTGGAGGAATAAATGGGAAGGACCAGGTACCCCCGGTATCGAAAGCTTGGAAAGAGACAAAAGCGAGTGGGGGAGCGCTGTTGTCGTGGCCCAAAGACCACCGTTGGATCCGCAGGGAATTGATAGGATCTTTCAGCAAGCTGTGGCAGCTCTGTCGGAAAGCAGGGCTCAGATTTACAGCATTGCAGAGGCGGCCCAGACTGAATACCAAAGGCTGCAGCTGCAGTACGAAGAGATACGAAGGGAAGCTGCAGACTGCATAAAGGAAGTGGATCAGCTGGATCGGCAGCTGCGCCAGGCCAAAAGGCGCCTCGCCGTTGTCAACAGGGACTTCGACCGCTACAGTGAAGAGGAAATTAAAGAGGCCTATGAGGAAACTCACAACCTGCAGATCATGCTGGCGGTGGCTCAGGAAAGGGAAGCGGCTCTGCGGCGGAAGCGCGATGAATTGGAGCGCAGCCTGCGGAACCTCGCCCAGTTGGTGGCCAAGGCCAAGCACATGGCCAAGCATATGGGAGCTGCCATGAGCGTTTTGGTGGGTAACTTGGAGGAAGCTTTGGAGGCCATCGACAGCTTGCAGGAGAGATCCATATTGGCAACTAAAATAATCCAAGCTCAGGAAGATGAGCGCCTGAGGGTTGCCAGAGACATCCACGACGGGCCCGCCCAGGCTATGGCTAATGTGGTGCTTCGGGCTGAGATCTGCGAGAGGCTGCTGGATGGTGACCGGAATGAACTAGCCCGGGAGCTGATCCAGCTTAAGAACATGGTGAAGGAAGCACTGGTAGATGTCCGTCGCATCATTTTCGACCTTCGTCCCATGGCTTTGGATGATTTGGGCCTGGTTCCCACGGTCAGGCGGTTTATCGAGGCAGTGAAGGAGAATACAGATATTCCCATCGAACTGGTGGTTCTCGGCCAAGAAAGACGCTTGGCTGGTGCAGTGGAGGTCGCCATTTTCCGCTTGATTCAAGAAGCGGTTAACAATGCTCAGAAGCACTCCCAAGCCAGCAGGATCCTCGTGAAGCTGGAGTTTGCTGACGGTCAGGTTAATATGCAGGTCCGAGATGATGGGATCGGTTTCGATGTGGAGGAGGTTAGACAAAAGGCCAAGTACGGCAATCATTACGGCCTGATGTCCATGGGAGAACGGGTGAATCTTTTAGGAGGAGAGCTGAAGGTTTTTTCCACCCGGGGACAAGGTACTACTATCCTTGTTTCCATCCCCATTGATTCCGAAGAATCACAGGCGAAGCAAAGGAGGGTGGAAGTTGAAGCCGATACGGGTACTGATAGCAGATGATCAGGCGCTTTGGCGGCAGGGCCTGTGCCGGATTCTGGAAATGGAAGGCGACATTGAGGTGGTAGCCCAGGCGGCGGACGGGGCCGAGGCTGTGGCTCTGACCAAGGAAGTGCAGCCCGATGTGGTATTGATGGACATAAATATGCCGGGACTCAACGGCTTGGAAGCCACCCAGAAGATCAAGGAGGACGCGCCGGATACCAAGATCCTCGTGCTTACCATCCATGCTGATGATGAGTATGTGTTCAAAGTGCTCCAGGCCGGTGCCAGCGGCTATGTGCTGAAGGACGTGGATCCGGCCAACCTCGCGGAAGCTATCCGCACCGTCAACGAGGGGCATGCGTACCTTAGGTCTCCGCTTCTGGAAAAGGTGTTGGAGGAGTTCGGACGGCTTTCCCAGGCTCAGAGGGAGTCGGCAGCTGCTTTG
>DUMM01000038.1 GCA_012839845.1 Bacillota bacterium
GGTTTTTTCGGTTTGGTTGACGAGATTCGCATGCTGTGATATAGTAACGGCGGACTTTTTTGAAGGTCACTGCAGGCAAGATTGTGAAAGCGAGCACTTACTTAAAGACTGACAGTGTCTTGCCAGGGGCGAAGGTTAATGGCATATCTGACTGCCGTCCTGTAACTATTGATGCAGCTGATTCCTGTCTGAGAGCCGTGAACTTAGAGCTGCTGGGATTTTTGGAAGAAAATTCATGAGTCCTCGCAGCTGCGTATAGAGTTCCCCGGCAGTCTGTTCAGCGTTGTACCGCTGCAGCCAGGACCTTGACAGCATTGACCAGAATTGGCCGCTATGCTATAGTTATTCCTAAGGTCTGGATACAAACACTCCGGGGAAGAATGCCCCTGACCAGGAGAATGGTCACGGCGTTGTGGTGATAATAAGGAAGCAACGGGATGGGAAAGCCAGATAAGAGAGGACAAGCCGGGATGAGGTCCCGGCATCCGGGTTTACTGGTATTGGTCATTATGGTCTTGTTCGTTATTCAGCAGGATCAGCCTCTGTGGGCAGGATTGTGGCTGGGACTGGCGGTTGGCATCGTCAACTTCCACGGTCTGGCGACAGCGGCTCGGAAGGCGGTTTGGCTCGAAAAGGAACAAGCCCAGAGTTACATGACCAGGAGCTACATTATGCGCTACGGGCTTCGGTTCGTTGTTCTGGCGGCCGCATTTCTCCTTTACGACTTAAATCCGATAGCGTTACTGGTAGGACTGACCCTCCCTACAATCGCGGCTGTGGTTTGGTACTTCGTCAAGACGAGGTGAACCGGAGATGGAATTTGGCATTAGAACAGCTTTCTACATAGGGAAGATACCAATCACTGAAACAGTCGTTAATACGTGGATTATCATGGCAGTTATGATATCGTTCGCTATAGCCGGGGGACGGAGATTCAGGAACGCAGCTCCCGACGCCGACTTAGGGAGATTTGGGCTCGTCACCGAGATATTGGTGGACGGACTGGATAGGTTCATCGCCTCCATCATGGGGCAGAAAGCTGCATCTTTCGGGCCGTACATGGCTACGCTGTTTTCTTTCTTGCTCCTTGCTAATCTAAGCGGCCTCATCGGTTTTCGGCCTCCTACAGCAGACCTCAACACTACATTGGCTTTTGCCTCAATCAGTTTTATACTTATTCAAGGGACTGCTCTGCGGTCGAAGGGGATCGTAGGGTATTTCAAGGGCTTTTTCGAGCCTATGGCTTTCCTTTTCCCTCTTAATGTAATCAGCGAGATAGCAACGCCCATATCACTATCCTTCCGTTTGTTCGGGAGCATGGTGGGCGGCATGATCATCATGTCTCTTTTGTATCGGGTCGTTCCCATACTGATTCCCGCTCCTCTTCACATCTATTTCGATATCTTCTCTGGGATACTTCAAGCCTTCATTTTTACCATGTTAACCATGGTGTTTATATCAAATGCTGGTTAATTGCTTACAATTAATGACGGCCAAGGAGGAAAAAACATGGACGAAATGCTACTGGCAAAAGCAATAGTATTGGGTGCGTCGGCCATTGGTGCCGGAATAGCTATGATCGCTGGTATTGGACCTGGTGTTGGACAGGGGATTGCCGCAGGTTACGGTGCCCAGGCAGTAGGGCGTCAGCCGGATGCCTCTGACCGGATCATCCAGGCTATGCTGCTTGGTCAGGCGGTAGCTGAAACTACGGGTATTTACTCGCTGGTCATTGCCTTGATTTTGCTCTTTGCCAACCCCTTACTGAGGCTCCTTTCGTAAAGCAATCCTTCGCTGGGCAGCAGGAGCTGTAGGAGTAAGGGGTGAGCTTGGTGATAGAATTAAGCTGGACCTATTTTTTCCAGATCGTCAACATACTGATTCTCTATCTGGTTCTGCGGCATTACCTGTACAAACCTGTCAACGATTTTATCGCCCGGCGTAGGGAGTATACAGAGGGCTTGCTGAACGAAGCCAAAGAATCCTATGCCAGAGCGAAGGAACTGCAGGAGCAGGCTGAAGCCCAGCTAAACGAGGCCAGGCGTGAAGCCCAAGCGCTGATCGAACAAGCCGTTGATCAAGGCAAGAAAATGGCGGCGGAGATCATCGAAGAGGCCCGGTCCGAGGAAGCGGTCCGGCGGGAGCGGTTCCAGCGGGAGATGGAAGAGGCCAAGAACCGGGCTATCCAAGAGCTGCGGCAAGAAGTAGCCAGGCTGTCGGTTAAGGTTGCCGAGAAGATTCTTGAGCAGAACCTCACCCCACAGGCTCATCAGCAGCTGATCGAAAACGTTCTGGAACGAATGGATGATCTTTATGTTAATTGATACGGCGGCAAAGCGATATGCCAGTGCGTTTTTTCGGTATGTTCAGAAGCACGGCCGGGTGGAGGAGGTCTATGCTGCTCTGCAGCGGCTGGGGGAAGAACTTGACGCTGATCCCCGTCTGCTTGAACTGCTAAAGCACCCTGGAATTCGCCGGGCGGAGAAGAAGGCATTTGTTTCTGAGCGGATGGGGGCTTACACTGTGTGGGTACAGCGCCTCCTCTTGTATGTCATTGACCAAGGACGGGCTGATCTGCTCCCTGCTATCATCCAGGGCTTCATCGATAAATACAAGGATGAGAAAGGAATTGCAGAGATAGAGTTGATTACAGCTGTTGACATGGACGATTCTACGCGGAACAAAGTGGTGCGGTTCTTGGAGAAAAAGCTGCGTAAGCAGGTGATAGCCAGGACCGTGGTCGAGCCGCAGATCATAGGTGGATTGGTGATCCGCCATGGAAGCGTGGTGTATGACGGCAGCGTCCGCACCATGCTGCAGCAGGTCAAGAGACGTTTGGGCGGGGGCATCGGACTATGAAATTGAAAACCAAAGAAGTTGAAGATCTTCTGGCCCTAGAGCTGGAGGCTTTTGAAAAGCAGTTGGAAGTTGCCGAAACCGGTATCGTCATCGAAGTGGGTGACGGAATT
Organism: Bacillota bacterium; assembly: GCA_012839845.1. GTDB lineage: Bacteria > Bacillota > Limnochordia > DTU087 > DTU087 > DTU087. Next base: position 2,970 of record DUMM01000038.1, read on the forward strand.
GCGCGGGTTTACGGCCTTCGGAGCGTGATGGCCAATGAGCTGGTGGATTTTGGCGATGGTGTAACCGGCTTAGCTATGAACCTTGAAGAGGACAGCGTTGGCTGTGTGCTCCTCGGAGATGACGATAAGGTTAGAAAAGGAGATATAGCCAAACGGACGGGCCGTGTCATAGACGTACCGGTGGGGGAGGCTCTGTTGGGCAGGGTGATTGACCCCTTGGGCAGGCCCTTAGATGGACGGGGCCCGATTGAGACTGATAAACGGCGCCCCATCGAGAGAATTGCCACAGGTGTCGTCAAGAGGCAGCCGGTGAAGGAACCTCTGCACACCGGACTCAAGGCGATCGATTCCATGATCCCCATCGGCCGGGGGCAGCGGGAGCTGATCATCGGCGACCGACAGACTGGTAAGACCGCCATCGCCATCGACACCATCATTAATCAAAGGGATACAGATGTCTACTGTATTTACGTGGCCATAGGGCAAAAGCAGTCGACGGTGGCCCAGATTGTGCGCACACTGGAAGAGTTTGGGGCCATGAGCTATACCACCGTTGTAGCAGCAACGGCTAGTGATCCGGCTCCCCTACAGTATATAGCTCCTTATGCAGGGGCGGCCATGGGCGAAGAATTCATGTTCAGCGGCAAGCATGCATTGGTAGTCTACGATGACCTGTCCAAGCATGCTGTGGCGTATCGCACTATGGCTTTGCTGCTCCGCAGGCCTCCCGGCAGAGAGGCTTATCCAGGTGACGTATTCTATCTCCACTCCCGTCTCCTGGAAAGAGCTTCAAAACTCAGCGATGAGCTGGGCGGCGGGTCCTTGACAGCCCTGCCCATTGTTGAAACCCAGGCGGGAGACGTATCTGCTTACATCCCCACCAACGTGATCAGCATTACGGATGGTCAGATCTACTTGGAGTCGGACCTGTTCTTTGCCGGACAGCGTCCGGCGGTGAATGCTGGTCTGTCTGTTTCCAGGGTAGGAGGCGCAGCTCAAACCAAGGCGATGAAAAAGGTCGCGGGACGTTTGCGGCTGGACCTGGCACAGTACCGTGAGCTGGAGGCATTTGCTAGATTTGGTTCGGACTTGGATGAAAACACCCGTGAACGCCTGCAGCGAGGTCAGCGCCTGCTGGAGGTGCTGAAACAGGGTCAGTATGAGCCCATGCCTGTGGAAGAGCAAGTAGTCCAGTTGTACGCAGGGATCAACGGGTTTGTCGATGACGTTGAGGTGAGCCAAGTAAGTGAGTTTGTCGACGGCTTGGTGAGGTATATTAAGTCCAACCGTCCTCGTATTTTAGAGGACATTCGGGCTACCCAGGACCTTTCCCGTGAAACGGAGGCAGAACTGCGCACGGTGATTGAGGAGTACAGCAAGGCCATGTGGGGAGGCAGGTAACCATGAGATCAATGCTGGAGATCCGGCGGCGGATCCGAGGTGTGGAAAGCACCCAGCAGGTTACCCGCGCCATGAAAATGATTGCTCAGTCCCGTCTGCGCAAGGCTCAAGAGCGGGCGGTAACCAACCGCGCGTTTACACAAGCGGTCTGGGATGCTATTGAAGAGATCGGCAGCCACCAGGTGACAAGCCGGTATTGGCAGCCTTCGCAACGGGGCAAGCCCTGTTATATCGTCATCGGAGCAGACAAGGGTTTATCCGGCGCCTACAATGCCAACATACTGCGCAGTTTTCTGGACTCCCACCGATCAGCACCTGGAATCAATGTCATTGTGGGCCGCAAGCTGCAAGGCCAACTGCGCTTTCGAGGAATCTCAGTGGATTGCTTTGAAGAGAGCGGCGATATGCCTGCTCTCGACCAGGCAGTGAGACTGGCCGATTTTGTGCTGCCTTTGTATGAACGGGGTGAGGTAGGTGCCGTCACCCTGATTTACACTAAGTTCATCAATGTTCTGCAGAGGGAGGTCAGGACTGTAAAACTCCTGCCCCTGGATGAGCTGCGGCAGAGCAAGGCCAGGCAGGATTTGCTCTGGGAACCCTCAGAGGAAGCGGTTTTTGCCAGCCTCGTTCATCATTACGTCACCTCCCTGATTTACAACGGTTTGCTTGAGGGGAAAGCCAGCGAACTGGCGGCCCGCATGGTGGCTATGGATAATGCCACCGAGAATGCAGAAGAGATGATTGAGGAGTTGACTCAGCAGTACAACCAGGCACGACAGGCCAGCATCACTCAGGAGATTTCGGAAATTGTGGGCGGTGCCGAAGCGCTGCGCTAGGGAGGAAGCATTATGGATACCTGTGGGAAGATATCGCAAATTATCGGGCCTGTAGTGGACGTGGAGTTTGAGGAGGGACACCTTCCCAGACTGTACAATGCTTTAAGAGTGACTGACACAGGCCTTGTGCTGGAGGTTCTGCAGCACTTGGGCAACAATACAGCCCGCTGTGTGGCTATGTCTAGTACTGATGGTTTGGTTAGGGGCATGGAAGTAGAAGATACTGGCAGCCCTATAGCAGTCCCCGTGGGGGAATGTACACTGGGCCGCATTTTTAACGTATTGGGAGAGCCCATTGATGAAAAGGGTGAAGTCAAGGCTGAGCAGAGAATTCCCATTCACAGACCTGCTCCGCCTTTCGTAGAGCAGAGCACGGATGTGGAGATCCTGGAGACCGGGATTAAGGTCATTGATCTTCTGGCGCCATATCCCAAGGGCGGTAAGGTGGGCTTGTTCGGCGGAGCCGGTGTGGGCAAGACAGTCTTGATCATGGAGTTAATCCGCAACATCGCTACAGAGCACGGCGGCGTCTCTGTATTCTGCGGCGTCGGCGAGCGGACCCGGGAGGGCAATGAGCTGTGGTTGGAAATGACCCAGTCTGGGGTTATCGAGAAGACGGCTCTAGTCTTCGGGCAGATGAATGAGCCTCCAGGAGCTCGGCTGCGGGTGGCTTTGACCGGATTAACCATGGCCGAGTACTTTCGGGATGTTGCCGGTCAAGACGTATTGTTGTTCATCGATAACATCTTCAGGTTTATCCAAGCAGGTTCCGAGGTTTCTGCTCTGATGGGCCGTATGCCTTCGGCAGTCGGCTATCAGCCGACCTTGGCCAACGAAGTGGGGGCCCTGCAGGAAAGGATCACATCAACCAAGCGCGGCTCTATCACCTCGATCCAGGCCATCTATGTTCCTGCAGACGATTATACCGATCCGGCTCCGGCAACCACCTTTGCCCACTTGGACGCCACGACTAACCTAGAAC
>DUMM01000039.1 GCA_012839845.1 Bacillota bacterium
CCTTTTTGGCTACACAAGGCCCTATAAACACCACCTTGCACTCTTCCCGGGCCTTGAGCAGGCGGCCCAGAGCGATCATCGGCGATACCGAACGGGATACCAGTTCTACCAGAGCTGGCTTTGTCTTTTCCACAAGCCGCATAAAGACAGGGCAGCAGCAGGATGTGATCATGAATCTGTCTCCCCGGTGGAATCTCTCCACCAACTCTTCAGCCTCCCGGGATGTGATGACATCCGCGGCCATGGCCACTTCATAGACCCCGTCAAAACCCAGCTGGATTAGGGCTCCCTTGAGTTTTGCGGGCGAAATCTCTCCAAACTGACCGACGAAGGCTGGAGCTAATATGGCGTAAACCGGCCGTTCGTCACTGCGCATCAGGAGAGAGGCCACCTTGACAAAATCCGAACGGGCTACCAGAGCGCCGGAAATGCAGCCGTCAACACACCGGCCGCACTCTATGCAGCGGTCCCAGTCGATGTTGACTCCATCTGCGGTATGGATAATAGCATCGGTGGGGCACACGTGGGTGCAGCGCCGCCGGCCTTCTTCACAGAACCGGCATGCATCCCGTATATGAGAGATGAATGTGCCTTCATCGCTCAATAAGAGCTCGATTCTTTGAGCGACTATGGGACGCCAGTTTTTCTGCTCTTCTTCATCGGCAAAACAGTCGGTGGTTATTTCATGGATGAGGCGTTCTTTGTCAAAGGGTTTCGCCCCGCTGCGGATGGCTTGGGCGGTCTTGGTCAGGATCCGCTCGGTAAAGAGAGATTTGTTCACACACATCCTCCTACCCTGCCCAGTTTCCTTCCCATATTTGTCCCTTGAACTGGCTGTGATATACATGTCTCCATGCCGTATGTTTCCCCGTTTCTTTGCCTGGGATGGGTCGGCTTTTGTCCATCAGTTGGCAGGATTTCCCTCTGATGGGACAAAAAAGTTACTATCGCCTGCTGCGAGAAATCCCGCAAGTAAGGGGGATACGCTGTCATGGGAAAGAGAATAGGGATTTTCGCTTTAGGCATCTTACTGGGGAGTTTGCTTAACAACTTCATCTCCTGGTGGCCTAAGCAGCATAAAGACAGCCCCGTGCCCCAAGCAGTCTGTCCCCACTGCGGTCACCCATGGCGGGGACTTGAGACCATTGCCCTTTGGGGCAGGGTGTTTGGCGAAGGCCGCTGCCAGTACTGCGGTGATCATGTGCCTTTGCGGTATCTGCTGGTGGAACTGGCCGCAGGAATTCTTCTCGTTTTGGCCTACAGTCGGGCCCAGAGTCCACTGGATATGATGCGGCTGGGTATTTTTGTGCTGCTCTTAATTCCGTTGTTTTTCATCGACCTTAAGCATCACCGCCTGCCCAACGTCTTGACTTTGCCTGGAATGGTTCTCGGGCTGCTTTTGTCTGCCGGACTGGGCCAGATAAAGTCCGCGGTGCTTGGTGCCCTGGCAGGAGGGGGATTGCTGTGTGCCGCGGCGGTGATCACCCGGGGCGGTATTGGGGTGGGCGATGCCAAGCTGCAGGCCATGGTGGGGGCCTTCTTAGGCCTGCGGAGGATGTTTGCCTCTTTGGCCGTCGGCGTCGTTCTGGGGGGAATTGTCGGCTTGATCCTCCTGGCTCTGCGGCTTAAGGGCAGAAGAGATGTGGTGCCGTACGGCCCGTTTCTGATCACCGGTGCTTTATTGGTATCGCTGCTCTTTCAGACAGGATAATTGCTTTGTATCAGCGAAAAAACAATTGTGATTTGCCTGCACAGGGAAGACTTATTAAATTTCGCATGGAGGTGTAAGACGGTGCCTGGCCTTTTGTGGGAGGAGAAGGTTCGCAGCAGATTGGCGGAGTTGCCTAGGTTTATCTATGAGGCAAGCATACCCATAACCGGTTGGCAGGTGGCCAACGCGGCTTGGGACCAGCGGTCCGTTCCCAACTTTGGCCCAGAGGAGCTGAAGCCCTTTGAATTGGGCGACAGATGGGGAGGACCCAACCAGTGGCGGTGGTTTTTGGCCAAATGTACCATTCCCCAGGATTGGGAAGGAGAAAAGGTAGCTGTCTACTTATTCTTCGGCCGGGAGGGGGAGTGGGAGGCCACTTCCTCGGAGGCGCTGCTGTATGTTGACGGCAAGGCTTTGCAGGGACTGGACACCCGACACCAGGAAGCAGTACTCCCTGCCGAATATGTACAAGGGGGAAGAGAGCTGGACCTTGCGGTCAAAGCCTTTACCGGCATGAACTTCAAGGAAGGGGCCTTTACCCAGGCTAAACTGGTGAAGATCAACCCAGCGGCGGAGGAGTTCTACTACCTGCTGCGCAACGCTTTCCGGGCAGCCCTTACCTTGGACAAGAAGGACCCAGTGTTTGTCAAGGTTGCGCAGTTTATCGACCAGGCGCTGTTGGTCGTCGATTACCGCAAGCCGGGCTCAAAGGCTTTCTACGCATCGGTGGCACAGGCTTTAGAAAAACTGAAGAAAGACCTGTCCAGCATCCCTGCCAGCGAGCTGCGGCCGGTGGTGGTTGGAGTCGGCCATTCCCATATCGATGTTGCATGGCTGTGGCAGCTGCATCACACCAGAGAAAAGTGCAGCCGCACCTTCAGCACTGCCCTGCGGCTGATGGAGCAGTATCCGGAATTCGTTTATATCCAAAGCCAAGCCCAGCTGTATAAGTTCATCAAAGAGGATTATCCGGAGATTTACCAGCGGATCAAGGAACAGGTGGCAGCCGGGAGATGGGAAGTCAACGGCGGCATGTGGGTGGAAGCTGACTGCAACGTGACTTCAGGGGAGTCTCTGGTGAGGCAGCTCCTCTTCGGCACCCGCTTTTTCGAGAAGGAATTCGGTGTGAAGTACAACACCCTTTGGCTGCCGGATGTTTTCGGTTATTCCTGGGCTTTGCCCCAGATCATTAAGAAGAGCGGCCTAGACTATTTCATGACCATCAAGATCAGCTGGAGCCAGTTCAACCGCTTCCCCTATGATACCTTCCGGTGGCGGGGAATTGACGGTACTGAGGTGCTGACTCACTTTATCACCACCAAGAACCGGCCGGATGATTGGGCATACACCTACAACGGCTTTACCGATGCTGACGTGGTCAAGAGCACGTGGGATAACTATCAGCAGAAGGATATTAACAACCTCCTCCTTTCCGCTTACGGGTGGGGAGATGGCGGCGGCGGCGTAACCAGGGAAATGCTTGAAAACGCCAGGGCTATGAAATATCTCCACTTCATGCCGGAGTTCCGGTTGGGCAAAGCAGGGGATTTCTTCGAAGAGCTGGATGCCGCAGTAACAGATGATCCGAGACTGCCGGTCTGGCATGGAGAGCTTTATCTGGAACTGCATCGGGGAACCTACACTTCCCAAGGCAGGAACAAGAGGGCCAATCGCAAATCTGAGTTTCTCCTCTCCAATGCTGAGCTTTACAGCAGCTTAGCCTACGCCTTAGTGCCGGGGTTTAGCTACCCCCATGAAGAGATAAACAGGGCGTGGGAACTAGTCCTGCTCAATCAGTTCCACGATATTATCCCCGGCTCATCCATCGGGGCAGTTTACGAAGACAGCCAGCAGCAGTACGCGGAGATTAAGCGGCTGGGCACCAGGGTGCTGGAAGAAGCAGCCAATGCCTTAATTTCCGAGATGGACGTCGAGGCCGGCGAGCTGGTGGTCTTCAACCCGCTCTCCTGGAAACGAAGCGATTTAGTCCTCATGCCTTGGCGAGATGAGCTGGAAGGCGCTGTAGTTGTCGATGAGAACGGCAGCCGGCACCCCATCCAAAGGACAGAAGTGGAGGGCGAGGCTAAGGCGATCTTCTGGGTTGAGGATGTGCCTGCCAAAGGGTACAAGGTCCTCAGGGTGGAGAAGTCGGTAGCATCTGGTCCTACCATGAGGGTAACTACCAGCAGTATGGAGAACGACTTCTTCTTGCTCACCCTCGATGAGTACGGACGTCTTTCCCGCATCTATGATAAAGTCAATCAGCGGGAGGTACTGGCGCCGGGAACAGTGGGCAACGCTTTGATCGCTTTCGAAGATAAACCTGCCAATTGGGACGCGTGGGATATAGACATCTTTTACCAGGACAAATTCTGGGAGATCACCGACCTGCGGGAAGCCAAAGTGCTGGAGAACGGTCCGGAGAAGGCAGCGATTGGGCTTCAGTGGCAGTTCATGGATTCTACCATCAACCAGAAGATAATTCTCTACCGGCGGGTTCCGAGGATCGACTTTGAAACCGAAGTCGACTGGCATGAACATCAGGTTCTGCTTAAGGTCGCTTTCCCGGTTAACGTATATACCAACAAGGCCACCTACGATATCCAATTCGGCAATGTGGAAAGGCCTACCCATTGGAATACCAGCTGGGATTATGCCCGGTTTGAGGTTGTAGGTCACAAGTGGGCGGATCTTTCCCAGCGGGACTACGGCGTCAGCCTGTTGAACGACTGCAAATACGGTCATGATATTAAGGACAACGTGATGAGGCTGACTCTGCTCAAGTCGGGTATCCTGCCTGACCCGAATGCCGATCAGGGGCTGCACCGCTTCACCTACAGCCTCTATCCCCATGCCGGCAGTTGGTACGAAGGGAAGACTGTCCAAGAAGCATACAGCTTGAACAATCCGTTGTTTGCGGTACCTGCTGCAAAGGCTGGTGCCGGCCGGCTGCCCAGGACCTTTGGATTGGTCGGAAATCTCAAAGAAGGAATTGTTTTGGAGACGGTGAAAAAAGCTGAGGATACTGATGATCTTATCCTGCGGTTCTACGAATACGGCGGCGGTACGGTGAAAGCCGACATTACGCCCAATCTGCCGGTCAAGGAACTGACAGTGGTGGACTTGATGGAGCGTCCCCTTAATGAGGCAGTAGAGCAGGGCCAATTGACCTTCACACCGTATGAGATCCATTCTGTCAAGGTCGTACTTGACAGGTGAGAGCTTTTGATGCAAGAACAAGAACCAGAGAGGAGGAGCCCCTACAGGGCAAAGAGGCATGGTCTACGAAAGGTACAGGGAAATAGCTAAACAAATGATCATGGCAGGGGTGAGAGCAGCCGACCCCACCCAGGCAGTATTGGACAGCGTAAGGCTCGACGGCAAGACGCTGACAGTACGCGGCGATACCTTCAACCTAGATGACTACGACAGGATCCTGATGTTTGGCATCGGCAAAGCTGCTGCGCCCATGGCAAGGGCCTTGGAGCAGATTGTGAAATGCGACGGCGGTTTGGTTATCACCAAACTGGGCGATGAAATTGGGAACGTGGAAGTAAAGAGCGTTCCCGTTTACAAGGCCTATCATCCGGAGCCCCGTGCGGAAAATGTGAAGTACAGCACCATGATCCTCGATCAGGTCAAAGCATTGGATCCCAACAGCCCCACCCTAATATTCTTCTTGATCACCGGCGGCGGCTCGGCCTTGTTTACCGCCCCGCCGGAGGGAATCACAATCGACGATATGTTCCGCATGAACGAGCTCTTGATGCACTGCGGCGCGACAATTTACGATATCAACACCATCAGGAAGCATGTTTCCCAGGTAAAGGGCGGCCGCTTTGGTCAGCTGTGCTCAGAACACGGCGCAACTGTAATATCCCTCATCCTCTCTGATGTTGTGGGCGATGACCTCAGCGTAATTGCGTCCGGTCCAACTTACAAAGACAAGACCACGTTTGAAGACGCAATTCGTTTGGCCAAGCAGTACGGCATTTGGGAAGAAATGCCTGATTCAATTAAGAGGCATTTGGAAAAGGGTCTTTCCCATCCAGAGATGGAGCCGCCTCGAGAGCTGCCCGCCAATGTCCACAATTACCTAATTGGCAACAATATGGCTGCCCTCCTGGCGGCAGAGAAGGTCGCAAAGGAAGCCGGCTTTAATACCATGATTCTGACCAGTCAGAACACCGGTGAGGCCAAGTACATCGCCAAGTGCATCATGGGAATAGCCAAGGAGATCCAGGATACCCACCGGCCCATTGCCCCGCCGGCAGCGTTGATTATCGGCGGCGAGATGACCGTGACCTTCCGCTGGGAGGAAAGAGACGGCTTTGGACCCAACCGGGAGTTTGTACTGGCTTCCGCCATTGAGATTGCCGGTCGGGAGAACATCGTTGTGGCCGGAGCAGATACCGACGGAGAAGACGGGCAAGGCAAATCCGGTGCCATAGCCGACTGCCGCACTGTGCACCGTACTGATCTCGATGCCAAATGGCATCTGGACAAGCATGAGGCAGAAGCTTACTTCGACGCTCTGGGAGATTCACTGGAGTTCGAAAGCCACACCAATGTCAATGACATCGATGTTGTACTGATCGGCCCGAAGAGCGAAGAGTAAGCGGCGAGAGGAGCAATCTGAGAACCCAAGAAGAGAAGGGGGAGATAGAAATGCTGCGGGGTGCTCTGCTCCATCCAGGAATACTGAAAAGCTTGGGTAAAGCCGGCCACGGTTCCCGAGTGTTGATCGCCGATGGCAACTATCCGTTTTCTACGGGTTCGAATCCTGCTGCCGATCACGTGTACTTGAATCTGACACCGGGTATAGTCTCAGTTACCGATGTTTTGAAAGCATTGGTTACGGCCATACCAATCGAGGCAGCACATGTTATGGTTCCTCCAGAAGGTCCTGAACCGCCTATTTTTGCCGAGTTTCGGGAGATCCTGGGTGAAGGAATCGAGCTGCAGCCGCTGGGCCGGTTTGAGTTTTACGACACTGCCCGGGGCCAGGATACTGCACTTGTGATCGCTACCGGTGAGCAGCGGGTGTGGAGCAATATCTTGCTGACCATAGGAGTTGTGCCCCCACCGGAGGCTTAACAGTTAGAAAACTAAAGCACAGGCAATCAATTGCAAAGAATCCCTCCCGGTTCTGGAGGAATTAACTAGCAGCTGTCGAAGGGCTAGTTATCAGGTTTAGCACCGTGAAGCTAGAATCGGGAGGGATATCTGTTGAGAAAATTGTTGGTAGGGATGCTGGTAGTCTGTATGGTACTGAGCTTCGGCTCCCTTGCCCTGGCTCAGACGGGGAAAGTGTCGTTGGATCAGTGGTTTACAAATCATGAGTTTACGAACTATAAAAAGGCTTCCGCTAGGCTGACGGGGATTAGTGGGGAAGTAAGTATCACAGATAAGATCGGCGTTGCTGGTTCTTTCGTGTTCGGTAAGAGTGAAGACTTTAAGGAGACAAAGAATCCAGAGCTCAGCAGTATAAACCTGGCAATACAGTATGAAATTATCCCTATGGTCAAGGCCAGGGCCGGGTTCTTGACTGGCAGCTACACTGGTCCGGATAAAGAAGAGAAGTATGATATGAAGGGTATTACTGTCGGAGCCGCGGTAGACGCTGCCGTAGGTGACGGCGTAGGAATTTTCGGAGCAGCTGTATATGCTCCGATCCTGACTGCTAAAATCGACAGCGAAGAGTTCAAGGACTCCAGCATGATGGCCTTCGAGGCGGGCGGTACCTACAGCTTTGGCGAGATTGCCGTTAAGGCCGGCTATCGCTATCAAGGAATTGAGTTCAAGGAAGCCAAGGTGGAGGAAAGCGCTACCTTCTCCGGTTTCTTCGTGGGAGTAGGTTTGTCTTTCTAGTACTTATTGGTAGAGCCGCAGAAAGCCTTTGCGTTCAAAGCGTTGTAGATTGCGAGGGGTGCCTTCTTTGGGCACCCTGTCTTGCTTGAGGGCCAGTATCCCCGAGTAGAGGCCGCTGCTCCATCACCCCACTATTGCGTCGAAGGGCGGTATCATATCATACCGTCATTTTGGCACCAACTCCGCTCCTCTGCTTAATATATCCTAGAACCCCGCGGAGGAGCGGTATCCATGGAAAAACTTGGGATTGAACGGCTGGAATTCATTGGAGCGGGCAAGCACGGCGAGGTGTACAAGATCGATGAGAAACGGTGTATCAAGATTTACAGGAAGCGCCGCTACCTTCGCCTGGAACTAGCCGCCCTGCAGAGAGGTGCGGAGGCTGAGTTTTTCCCGAAAGTCTACGACTGGGGCCGGGATTATATTGTCCGGGAGTACGTACCGGGCATTCCGCTCAATGAGTACCTCCGCACGCATCCTTTGACGGAGGAAGTAGCCCACCAGCTGGCGGACATGGTAGAAATCATGCGGCGGTTGGGATTTCGCCGCGCCGATACCAGGCTTTCCCATATTATCATCGATGAGAACGGCAAGCTGTGGCTGATCGATCCGGTAAACACCATGAAGAAGAGTCCACCCTATCCCCGGAAGCTGCTCAAGGGACTCATGCGCCGGGGGATGGCTGAACAGTTTCTGGAGTATATCAGAAAAAGATACCCGGACAATTACAGACAGTGGCAGCTTCATCTTGACACTTTGATCAGTCGATCCAATAAACGCGCAGCAACGACATGCCGCCTGACCGCTAATATGGAAGGTCAGGACAGACCAGCTCCCCGTCGAAACGACTGCGCCGGCAAAGAAGCCGGTGCTTTTTCATTACCTGGTTATCTTTGGTCTATACATGAATGCAGGGATAAGTCGGAAAAAGACCAATTAGAAAGCTGGACAAAAATTATCAATCCAAAAAACTCCCAAGAGATACATGCAAAAAAGCAGGAAACTTGATTAAGAGTGAAGAACTGTAATATGCGCCGGCAACGTTTGAGTGGTTTACGGGTGCCTATGCTCGGATTTGAAAGGGGCAAGGAAAGTGACAGGAGAGCCGTTCCTAAAACTGGAGGGAATCAGCAAGACATACCCAGGAGTTAAAGCACTAGACAATGTGAGTATGGACATTCGCGAGGGAGAAGTCCATGCACTGGTAGGAGAGAATGGAGCAGGGAAATCTACGCTGATCAAGATTCTAGCTGGGGCAGAGACCCCGGATCCAGGCAGTCGGATAATAATCGACGGCCAGCCGGTGGAGTTTGCCCATCCGCTGGAAGCCCTGCGGGCGAGGATTGCGGTGACTTACCAGGACCTTAGCCTCTTCCCCAATCTTTCGGTACTGGAAAACATCACCATCAGCCGAGAGATTGAAGAGGGTGGGAACCTCGTCGATTGGAGGGAAATGCGGACCACGGCCAAGGCGGCACTGAACAGGTTGGGCTTGGATATCGACCTGGATACCAAGCTGAATGATCTGTCTGTCGCAAATCAGCAGCTGGTGGCCATTGCCCGAGGTTTGGTCCATGATGCACGCTTGCTTATTCTCGATGAGCCGACGTCCAGTCTTTCCCGGGGTGAGACCGAATCACTTTTTAAGGTGGTTGCCACTCTGAAGAAAGAAGGCGTGGCTATCCTGTTCATCAGCCACAAACTGGAGGAGATCTTTGCCATTGCCGACAGGATTACCGTTTTGAGGGATGGCCAGCATGTTGGGACATATCTCAAGGAGGAACTGACGGAAGAACAGCTAATCTCCTTGATGGTCGGCCGCAAGCTCAGATTTGTAGAATACGAGCGAAATCCCATCGGTTCTCCTATTTTGGAAGTTAAAGGTCTCACCAAGCAGGGCAACTTTGCGGACATTTCCTTCACACTGCATAGAGGGGAAGTTTTAGGAATAACCGGTTTGGTAGGGGCAGGCCGCACCGAAGTGGCCCAAGCTATCTTCGGCCGTATTATCCCAGATAGCGGCGAGATATATCTGGATGGCCAGCCTATCAAGATCAATTCAACTAGCCAAGCCGTTGAGGCCGGCATTGCATATATTCCAGAAAGCAGGCAAACCCAAGGTTTGTTCCTGGGTAAGACTCTAGCGGATAATGTAGCTGTGACCCGGCTGGATAATCTGGTAGGCCGCTTCAAGATCATCCGCACTGAGCGGTTGGCTGAGCACGTACACCATTGGATCAACCGGCTATCCATCCGGCCTCCGTATCCAAAAATGCTTATTGACCAATTCTCTGGCGGTAATCAGCAGAAGGCGGTGCTCGCCAAGTGGCTGGCCTATGAGCCGAAAGTGCTGATAGTCGATGAACCGACCAACGGTATCGATGTGGGCGCCAAGAGCGAAATCCATCAGCTGCTGCGGGACCTGGCTGCCTCCGGTATCGGTATTATCATGGTTTCCTCTGAGCTGCCGGAAGTCTTGGCAGTCTGTGACCGGATCTTGGTTATGCGCCGGGGCAGGATTGCCGCCGAGTTTGCTAGAGAGGAAGCAACCCAGGAGCGGATTATGAATGCCGCGATCCTCGATCGGCCCCTTAAGGAATATGCATCTTAAGGGAGCAAGCAGGAAGTAATTTGTTGGCAAGAGAGGCGATCTAGATGAGACAGCTGTTCAGGTCAAAAGAGGCTGGCATCCTGCTGATCATTATCGTACTGGCCGCAGTTATTACCCTTAAGAACCCAGTCTTTCTAACTTCCGAAAACCTTTTAGACCTGGCCAAGAACAACACAGTAATTGGCATTGTTGCTTTGGGCATGCTGCCGGTAATCATCACCGGAGGAATTGATGTTTCGGTAGGTGCAATGACCGCCGCTGTTACCATCATCATCGGCAAATTCATGGTGAACTTCGGTGGCAACCTACTGCTCGTGTTCCTTCTGGGCTGTGTCAGCGGGGCACTGCTGGGTGCATTCAACGGCCTGTTGGTTTCTAAGCTAAACCTGCCGCCCATTGTGGTAACCTTGGGCTCGATGAGCATCATTAACGGCTTGATGCTGTACTACACCGGAGGCTCTTGGATCACCAATATACCCCAATGGTTCATCGGTTTCGGCCGAATTAAGGTGGTCGGAATTCCGATCCAGATATTCTTCCTGGTGCTGGCGGCTGTACTCACTTACGTTGTCCTGAAGTACACCTTGATGGGACGGGGAATATTCGCCATTGGAGGCAATCCGGTCGCTGCGGTGCGGGCTGGCTTTCATAAAGAGAGAATCCTTCTGTTCCTCTACTCCTATCTCGGCTTCTTGGTCGGTTTAGCGGCAGTAGTCCACACGTCCATCATGAGGCAGGTCGACCCCAATGCTTTTACCGGTTTTGAAATGAACGTCATTGCTGCCGTAGTCTTGGGTGGCGCTAATGTGCTGGGAGGGGAAGGGTCCGTCTTCGGCACCATTCTCGGAGTGACGGTTCTGGCCGTGATTCAGAACGGGCTGATCTTGGCTTGGATCCCCACCTATTGGCAGCAAATCGTAGTTGGTATCATCATCTTGGCTGCTGTTTGCTTGGACGTAATACAAAACAGGCGCCGTCAAGCCCGAATCGCTCGAATTGACGTAGCCGGAGAGACGCCAGTGGGGAGGTAACGGGATGCAAAGCCGCAAGAAAGAGCTGATTCTGTTCGGTATCTTCATAGCCATATTTATTCTGATGGCGATCTTGTCGCCGGCCAGGTTCCTGAGCTCTTACAATCTGCAGACCATGGCCTTCCAGCTTCCTGAATTCGGACTCATTGCCCTTGGCATGATGATCGCCATTCTAACCGGCGGTATTAACCTTTCGATTACTTCGGGTGCCGCCCTGTCGGGTATCATAGCCGCCTTCATACTATCGGCTAACCAGGCAACACAAACCGGTATTGGGCTTGTGATCGCGGCAGCGATAGGGTTGATTCTCTTGGTCTCCGCAGCTATCGGTACCTTGAATGGAGCTGTTATCGCTTATGTCGGAGCAGCGCCTATGCTGGTTACCCTGGGAAGTAAGATTCTCTTTGAGGGTATCAGCCTTTGGCTGACGAGGGGCGGTGCAGTGTCCAACTTCCCAGAAGCCTACTATTGGTTTGGGAATGCAAGCATAGGGCCTATCCCTGTGCCGATGGTTATCTTCGCCCTCGTAGCAACGTTTACGTATTTTCTCTTGGAGAGAACAC
>DUMM01000009.1 GCA_012839845.1 Bacillota bacterium
AGATCCTCCATGGGGACAAAACCGGGGAAAAGGACGGAGTCCTCAACTCCCAACGCCCGGCACAGAAGGGGCAGCTGCTCAGTTTGGGTCGAAAAAGCGCCGGGGATCACCAGGGCTATCTCCCTGTCCCAGTACTTCCTCGCCTTGGCAAAGGCAATAATCAGCTCAGCAACGTTCTTGCGGGGATTAAGTCCCCCAGAATACAGGATGTAGGGAGTGGTAATGCCGTACCGGCTGTAAAGGCGCCGCCGGGCCCGTTCCGGATCCCCAGGGATAAAAACCGCCTCTTGAGCAGGATAAATCACTCGGACTTTTTCCTCGGGAATACCCAGGACGCTTTGGATATCTCTCTTGGCCGCTTGAGAAACCGTTACAATGCAGCAGGCTTCCCGGGCAACCTGCGGCACTTTCTCCAGGAAGTTGCGGCGGTACCCCCTGCGGACAGTCTCCGGCATGACAAAAGGGATCAAGTCATGGATGGTAACCAGCATCGGACAGGTGTGGAGTGGAAAAGCGTGGAGGCCGTTATCTGGTGCGTGGTAAAGCTCAATCCCTTGAGCCTTCAACCAGCTGGGAAGCTTTTCAGCCTCCTCCTGCCGGTTCCGGGTCATGGGGTGAAAGTGAAACCGCGGCGGCAGCGGCAGCGGCTCAGTCCCGTCATCCGGCCACAGCAGGTAGTACTCGTGAACCTCATCAAGCACTGCTAGATACTGCATCAGCTGATAGGTATAATTGCCGATGCCTGTGCCTCTGGCGAGAATGGCTGGACGGACATCGATACAGATCCTAGCCACGGTTTATCCCCTCACCTCCAGTTTCCGCCGAACTTGGCGCTGTCTTAATCCAGTTTGAAGGTCTTGATCACCTGCTCCAGCAACTGCCGTTCCTGCTTGCGGGTGCGGCAGCGGCGGCGCAGTCGGTCGGCGTACTTTTTTCTGGGCCTGGTCCTGGTTTCCCCATAGTACTGGTGGGCCACTTCCCAAAACTTCTGCGGCCAAAGCCAAAGAGGAATAAACAGCTGCAGCTCCCCTAGAGGCAGAGGGTTTCTCTCCAGGTATGCGGACAAGGCAAGGCAGACAATGTCTTCATCGTACTCTGTGAATTTGGCTACCCGGCGAAGGAAGTTAACCAGATCGTGAATGGGAAGATCGCATATGCAGTAGTCAAAGTCCACCAGGTGGATGCCGCCTTCCGGGGTGAAGAGCACATTCCGTTCAGAGTAGTCATGATGGCATAGGCTACCTGCCTCTCGGTAGCGGCTGCACACCTGTTCATAGTCGGTATTGTACAGCAGCTCCAAAGCTTCCCGACCCTGTTCTTGATATCGATCAATGTATCTTAAGAAGCGGCGGGCAAAGGGGCTGGAACTGGCCTCTTCCTCCGCCATCCGTCTGTACTTTTCCAAAAGCCCCAGCCGCTCTTTCCACAAGTCAGGCCATGAGCCCCACAGAATCCGCGCTGAAACAGAGGGCGGTTCAAAACCCCGGGCCCTTTGATGCAGTTCCGCCAGTTGAGCCGCGGCAGCTGTTACATCGGCTGTGGAGCTGTAAGAAGCCTCACGGCTCTCTACCCAGGGGCTCATGACGAAAAAACGCCCTTCAATCTCTACGTAAGGACGTTCCTCTGCATCGAGGATGTAGCGGTCTAGATTTTTCAGACCCTGTCCATATAGATGTTCCTTTGCAGCATGGATGAACAGTATGTCAGCTTCCTTTTGGCGGCTTTCCTTCAAAGCAAAGATGCCCTGGTCGCTGACAACTTTGAAGGCTCGGCGAACTGCCGTGATGCCCTTGGGTTCGATGCCGAACCGGAGGGCAGCCGCCACTTCCACGCTCACCGGCTATTCATCCTTTCACGACCGCATACGTAGGGTAGTACTCAAAGGCCACAGCGCGTACTTATTATATTTGACCGCGGGAGACTTGGTGAACGAAGCACAGGGATTTCGTTCCTATCATATTAATATACGGAAGCTGACATCCCGACGGGAGGGAACGGGAATGGGCAGAAGGGAAAAACGACGTCATTCTGGTTTTAGGAAGGTGCTCAGCCAATACGGAGTACTCCAATCCCTTGCGGAGGCTTATGACCTGCGCATATTCCACGCAGAGGGCAAGGGCAGGGTTTTTCGAATCAATACCAGTCAGGGATGGAAGAAAATCAAACGGTTCAAGTACTCCCTGCCGGAGCTCGAGTACGTCCATGGGGTGCTGGAGCACTTGGCCGGCAAGGGCTGGAAAAGGGCTTTGCCATTCCATTTGACCAAGGACGGCTTGCCTTATGTTGAAATTCCCGAAGGTTTGTTCTATGTGACTTCATGGATCCAGGGCGAAGAGATCAACTCGGATGACCCTTTCCATCTGGAGATGGCGGCAAAGATCATCGGGGAGATGCACCGCTTGCTGCAGGATCACAGGGGGCCGGATAACTGCCCACGCAGCTTTCCGGCTCACTGGCAGGATAAATACGCCGGGCAAGCGGAGGATTTAGAGCGCTATCGCCAACAGGCCGAAAGCGCCCGCAAGGGCAAATTCGGCCGCCGGTTTTGGAAAGTCGCCGATGATTTTATCCGCCTAATAAGCATCGGCCTGCAGCTTCTGGACGAGGCCGGCTATGACCGATTGATGCAGGTGGAGGATTTCATCACAGTCTGTCACACCAGCCCTACTGCCGGCAACTTGATCGCGGGCAGTGACGGCAAGATATACCTTATCGACTTCGATAACGCCCGGGCAGACCTGCGTATCTATGATCTAGGAAAGATGATCCTCCGGCACAGCGGCTGGGATATAGACAAGGCGGTTTTCATTATCCGCAGCTACCAAGAAGCAAATCCCTTGACCAGGGAGGAAATCTCCCTGCTGCCCGGCCTTTGTGCCTTTCCTACTAAAGGCTGGCAGGTTGCCCGCTCGTTCTTTGAGGAGGGCAAGGCCCATATGGGCCGGTTGGAAAAAGCCATTGCCGAGCTGGCCAGGCAGGAGGCTTTTGTCAGAGGTCTTGCCCAGATATCTCCGGCAGATCTGGTTTACCAGACCGAGCAGCTCTTCCAGACAATTCCCTTCCCAGATTCAAAGCCGGCTGAGGATGATGCGGAAGAAAGCGGGCTGACAGCGCTTGAAGCCTTGGAACCTGAAAAAGCAGGTTCAATGACTGAGACCGGCTTCGGTATGGAGAGAAAGCAGTCTCCGCTGGCCTCACCATTCTATTGGGGTGATGAATACGTCGATTTTGATCGACTGGAGATTGAAGAGTTGAGGAAGTTGGCTGAACGGCTGGGGAAAGTTGCTGAACGTTTGCAGGCGATATCTGAAGGCGTACCAGATGAGACGGAGGGAGGTGAACAGGAGACAGATAAGGAGCCCGGCCCAGAGGGGCTGCAGGTAAGAGTGGAAGTTGGGCCGGCTGACCGCGGAGCTCCCGGTGCCTTGGTTGTTGTAGAACAAGGGCAGCAGCTGTTGGCCTCTGAAGAAGAAGCCTGGGTGGCGGAGGCCGCGGGGTTTTCAGACTTGGTCCTCAAGGAAGAGAGTGAGGTGAGGGTGGATCTAGCCGCTAACATGAAATACTTGAGCGATAATATTCCAGATGGGCGCATCGAACCTGGGATGGATATTCCGGTGGAGTATGCAGCAGCTCTCGAGTCATTGGGAGAGCAGGCAGTGATGTCTTCTGCTCCGCAAGAGCCTTTCGAAACCGTCGAAGCTGTGGTTGAGGAGACTGCAGCGCGGGGAACACCGATGGAAAAGGTTGACTTGGAGAAAATCGAATGCACCGATGCGGAACCAGTTGATGACCTGGTGGAGCCTTCAACCTCTCAAGGCACCGCAGGAGAGGAGGAAGCCTGCCCACAGCCTGTTTTCGAGGCAGAAGCCGCAGCTGATACTCCACTTGTTGAGGTCACTGCACCGGCGGAGGAACCGTTCTATGGGGAAGAGGAGGTTATCAGCCCAGAACTAAAGGAGGCAGAGCTGGAGGAGCCGCAACTAGAAGCTGCAGCTGAAGTAGAGGAAGCGGTGGAAATAACCGGGGAAGGGCTGATGGCAGATGAGCCGGAAGGTGAACCGCAGCTGGAAGAACCTTTGTCATCGTCGATGCATACTCCCCAGCCGAGACCTGTGGTTGAGTGGCGCAGTTTCCCAGAACCTATCCACCGACGCCGCCGAAGTTGGAATCGCCTTTGATGCAAGATGGGCAAAAGTCAGCGGGTTATAGCCAAAGGTCGGTTGCGTGTGGACCGACCTTTGGATCTCTTTCTCGCAGATAAAGGAGGACGGGCTTATTGCGGTTATTGGCTGATGAGGTAGAAAGGCAGAAACAAGCTGAAGCGCTTGCCGAAGACCTGATATCCCATGCGCTGTCCTTCTATAGCGTAAACGTCGCAGCAGTCCAGCCGGTGGTTCAGGCGCCAGCGGAAACGGCGGATTCATGGCTGGTCTTTACCCACGAGGGGGTTTTTCGCCTTTACCTGCAAGACGCAACGGAGAATACCTCTACAGTACTTCAGGTGTGGCAGCACCTGGTAAACCAGGGATTTTCCCGCCTTGCCCCTCTGCTGCCTGCCTCACATGGCGATGTATGTGTCAGTCTAGGCGGCAGGCTGGCCTATTTGGCCAAGGAAGTTGATGGAAGGCCCTGCGAACTGGCTGTCCAGGCCGATGCAGTTGAGGTGGGACGCTGTTTAGGAGAACTGCACATTCTGTCAAGGGACCTGTTGTTCTCACTGCAGAATGCCCTAGAGCATTCTAGGGCGGCGGAACCAAGCCTGGCGGTGCAGCGGGAGGATTTGGAGCTGTTTCGAACCATGGCTGAACACAGGCTGTACCCGACTGGGTTCGACCGGCTGCTGATCAAGATCTTTGGTGAAGCCATCCGCTTTGCTGATCAATGTCTGGAATTCTTGGCACAACTCTCCCTCGATGGGATTGAAAATAGTCCGTGCTGCAGCGGTTTATTGCTGGAGGACTATCGGGGCCGCAACTTCAAAGTGGACGTTCATGGAACAGTCCGGCTTTCGCTTATCCGCAAGGTTACCTGGGGCCCTTGCATTAAGGACCTAGCTGGTGTATTGGATCTCATCGGCGAACGTACTGATTGGGATGTTGCTGCCGCAAGCAGGGTACTTGATGCCTACCAGGACGTGCGGGCACTTCAGCCGGGAGAACAGGAGTTAATGTATGCCCTGGGGACCTTCCCCAGCAGGGTGTGGCAGGTCTGCTGCGAGTACTACAAGGGCCGGCGCAATAGAAGCGAGCCCGAGGCTGCGGAGATGCTCTGCAGGGAGTGGGAAAACCAGATCAAACGCAGAGAGTATTGGCAGCTGCTTTTGGGAGATGTGTTGGGATATGAAAATAGCACTTGATGCCCGAGGAGCGGTGTGGTTTAGAGGAACGGGGATCGGCACTTACACATACCAGTTGGTGAGAGGGCTGACCAGAGAGCCTGTGCACGAATTCACCTTTTTTCTGCCCGCAGGTTTTGAGGATGGATTGCCTGGTGCCGCAGATGCCAATTGGGTGACAGTCAGGGAAAACCCGGACTGGCATGTGGAACAGGCTCAGATGGTAAGGGCCATGGAGAAAGCAGGTATTGGGCTGTATCATATGCCGCAGAACGGCTTGAATCTACCCAGATACCTGCCTTTTCCCGTTGTCGTCACCCTCCATGATGTGATTCCCTACATTCTTCCTCAAACGTGTAATCCCGCCTTTCGCCGGCGGTTCATGGAGCAGATGCCCTATATAGCTGAGCGGGCAGATATGCTTATAACAGTCTCTCATTATTCCCGCAGGGACATTATCCGCCATCTGCAGATCCAGCCGGAGAAGATCGCTGTCATCTATGCCGCCCCGGAGCCCATCTATGTACCTCTGCCTCAGATTCCCTGCCGAGAGTTCTTGCGGGAACGGTATGGGATTGCCGGTGAGCCTCTGATCCTTTATGTGGGCGGATTCAGCTGGCGGAAGAATGTGGGGCTCTTGCTGAAGGCCTTTGCCAAAGCTAAGAAGGAACTGGGACAGAAGGCGCTGCTGGTGATGCCCGGAAAAGCAACCCCGGAGTTGGAGGGGCTTCGCCAACTGGCTCGGGGGTTGGGTATAGAAGAACAGGTGATTTTTCCCGGCTATGTCCCGGTCCAGGACTTGCCCCAATTCTACGGGGCCGCCGATGTCTTTGTCTATCCGTCCTTATACGAAGGTTTCGGTATGCCTCCCTTGGAGGCTATGGCCTGCGGGGTGCCCACTATTACCTCTTGGGCATCGGCTTTGGCGGAGGTAGTGGGGGAAGGGGCACTTCAGGTTGATCCCTATGATGCTGCCGCGCTGGCTAATGCCATTGTTCAAGTTATTACCGACAAAAAAACCGCAGCCGAACTGAGACAAAGGGGGAAAACCTGGGTAAAGCGGTATTCTTGGGAAAAAGCTGTGAAGGAAACAGTGCTGGTTTATGAGACTTTTACGGCATGAAGTGTTTCTGGGTATACCGCACGTTGTTTTCGCGCAGCAGCAATTGGGATGCCCTGCTGACTTGATAGGCAGTTCAGTTGTTCTGCTCTCTTGAGGCGACTTATCTCACCTTCGTTTTCTAGAATCGGCAGCGGGAACCGTCCAGCTCCCAAGTCTGCAGTCCCTGCTGCTCAAAACCAAATTTGACCACTTGTCCGCCGGCTTTCTCCAGCTCTTGGGCGATAATATGCTTCTTGTCGAAGGGACAGTACAGCAAGAGATAGCCGCCCCCTCCTGCTCCCAAGATCTTACCTCCCAATGCGCCGTGCTTGCGGGCTGTCTCATACAGGGTATCGATGGTTTCATTGCTTATTTGCTCAGCCAGTCGCTTCTTGTTCATCCAAGCGTCGTGGAGCAGGGCGCCGAAATCGCTGAGCCGTCCCTGCAGCAGTGCGTTCTTCATATCGATGGTGATTTGCTTCAGTTCATCCAGGGCAGCTACTGAAGCGGCTTGCCTTTCTATATAACCCTTCACCTGTGTCTCGATGATGCGGGCAGATAGCCGCGTCTTGCCGGTGTAGCAAAGCAGCAGGTGATACTCCAGCTCGTTGAGGATGATGGGAGAAATCCGCAAGGGGTTTACAACTGTGTAGTCCCTGTAAAACTCAATAAAATTGAAACCTCCGAACGCGGCGGCGTACTGGTCCTGCTTACCTCCCTTGATGCCCAAGATCTCCCGCTCTATATGGTATGCCAGCTGGGCGATGTCATAGTTAGTCCATGGTTTCTGCAGCCACTGGCGCACGAGTCCGATGAGGGTTACAGCCATGGTAGAGGAGGAGCCCAGGCCGCTGCCGGGAGGCGCATCGCTGTGGATAAAAAGCACAAATCCCTCTCCTTTGCCCTCCAAGAGAGTGTTAATCACGCCTTTTACAAGGTCCAGCTCTCCATCGTACACCAGCTGGCGGTCCACGTCGTATTTGGCCACGATATCAAAATCCAAGGATTTAACCTGAATCACCGGCTCCTTCTTGGGGATTAAGCTGGCATAACTGTACTTGTCAATGGTGGTGGAAAGCACTACTCCCCCCTTTTCCTCCGGGTATGGGGAAACATCGGTGCCGCCGCCGCAGAAACTGATGCGCAGCGGCGCTCTACTGCGGATGATCATGGCGTATTCTCCTCCCGCGGGGATGGTGATAGGCCAAGATAGCCAGCCTGGGGTTTGCAAGCAGCTTGGAGATAGCGCAGATAGCCGTGTACTGCTTACTGACTGCTGAGATGCCGACCTAAGGCCAGGTAGCCGGCTGGAGTCCCAATATCGATAAAGGACACCGGTGACAGATATCCATACAGTCTCGGCACCTTGGGGAAAACGTCTGTCTCCAATGAACACGGCCGTTTGCGGGGAATCAGGGAGAGCAGATCCCTGGATACGGCATAAACGCCCATGCTCACCAACCGAGCTCCGGGTTCCTTCTCCCGAAACGACGTAATGCGGCCGCTTTCGTCCATTTCTATGCCGCCGGCAGCGCTGCTGTCCTGGGCGGTAGCAACCGCTAGAGTGGCCAAAGCTTCGCAGCGCTGATGGACCTCCCACAGAGGATCTATAGGCATAGCGGTATAGGTGTCGCCGTTAAGCACCAAAAACTTCTCCGGAAGAAGGTGCCCGGCCTTTGCCAGGGCACCGGCGGTGCCCAAGGGCGTGTCTTCCCGGCTGTAAGTTATCTTGAGTCCTAAGTGGGAGCCGTTACCGAGAAACTCCACAATCTGCTCCCCTTTATATCCCACGCACAAGACTACTGACCGGACGAAGTTGCTGCGCAGCCATTCCAGCTGGTAGAGGATAAAGGGTCTGCCTGCCACCACTGCCAGGGCCTTGGGCCGGTCTGCGACCAGGGGTCTGAGCCTTGTTCCCAGGCCTCCAGCCAGAATTACTGCCGGAGGAAGCTCCGGATGCACTGGCCATCACACCTTTTG
>DUMM01000040.1 GCA_012839845.1 Bacillota bacterium
AACCTGATCCCGACCAATCCCTGGCAGCCGTCGACTCCTCTACCTGTTCACGGCGCCGTTCCCAGCTCTGCCTGCCAATCTACCAGCGGGGCATCTGCCCAGAGGCTGTCCAGGTCGTAAAACTCCCGCTCGGCATGGTGAAAGACGTGGACAATAACATCACCCAGATCAATAAGGACCCACCTGGCCTCATCGGCTCCCTCCCGCCGCTTGACCGGCAGATCGTCCCCTTTAACCTCCTCCAGCACCGCCCTGGTGACAGCCCTCAGGTGCACCATGGAATCACAGCTGCAGATTACAAAATAGTCGGCAATGGGACTTACCGACCTCATGTCCAATACCTTCACATCCTGAGCCTTCCGATCGGAAGCCGCCCGGGCCACCCGCAACGCGACATTTCGGACAATATCCAGGTTCATCGCTCCTTCCTTGGAAATCTTACTGTACATCTCCTGTGCACCAACTAAAATTGAGATGGCGAGAAATTCTCCCCCACGATGACCATCACATCGTACTGCCTATTGCCCCAGGCGGGATCTGCTAAGCTGCTGCGGTCGACAATCTTAGCATCAAACATCTGGGCTATCTGCACCCCCACCTCCCACCGTTCAGGGGCGACGATCACTTCTGTCTGCCTGTAGCCAAACCGCTGGGCATCCCGAACATCGAGTACCGGAAACCCCTGCTCCCGCAGGCGCTGAGCCGCGTACCCTGCTGCTCCAGCGGCCCCGCTGCCGTTGAGCACTTGGATTGTCACCGGCTCAAGTCCGCGGATCAAACGGTCAACCATAACCCGCGTCGCATCCTCGTTGGGGACCCAATAGGCGACTCCGTTAATGCTATCCCCGACTCCGGGAATCACAGCAGTCACCACCGACTCGCTGTCTAGATCCCGCAAGCTGAAAGCAAGACTGAGCATCTTGCTCACCGGCAAATTGGTCGTAATGCAATCCTGCAGCTGGGCGATAAGCGAAGGCAGTTTGCCGATGGTAGCCGGTTGGGCTGCTTTCTGAATCAGGGCATTGATAAACTTCTGCTGCCTTATAATCCTGCCGCCGTATTCACCTTTGGCGGGATCAATAAGAGCAATATCGCCCAATCCGTCAGAGCGGAAACGAACATAGGCAAGGGCATCGGCTCCGTTGAGCACCTGCCTGCCCGGGTACAGATCGATGTGCAGGTTGCCGGCATAATCATCGTACTTCATCCGCTGTTCCACATCGATCTCCACTCCGCCCAGTATATCTATGAGTTTCTCAAATCCGTCGAAATTGATTCTCACATAATAATCCACCGGTATTCCCAAGAATTCAGATACAGCAGCCATAGCCAGCTCAGGGCCGCCATAAGCGTGCGCGGCGTTGAGCCGGTCATAGCCCCTCCGCCCCGGTATCCTCACACGGGTGTCCCTGGGCAGAGAGATCAAGGCCACCTGCTTCTTGGCCGGATTGATGGAGGCCAAGATCATGGTATCGGTACGGCCGGGGTCAGAAGGCCGCTCGTCTATGCCCAGCAGGAGGACATTGATGGGCTCCTGTTCCACCGCCTGTGCACTACCGGTCGGCTCTACAGGGTTTGTGTCCTTGGTGCTGCGGAAAACTCCAATCTTCTTGTTGTATGTGTAGTATGCCGTTCCTATTCCCAACAAAATCGAAAGGATGATGGCAATCCCATAGATGATCATCTGCCTTCTGCGGCGTTCCCGCTTCAGGCGGCGCTTCCTCTCCAATTCCTGCCGCTTTCGTTCCAATTCCTCCGGTGTCAACACGGCCTCGACCCCCCTTCCGTTTACAGACTCGCCTAGTAAGTTTCAGTACTTACCTCTCTGCACCTTTTCTAGCCCTCATTAACCAATTCCGGGCCGCGACTGTCCTGGGATGGATCAAGAGGCCCCGCTGGATTACATGAATTAAGGTCAGGTCCATGGCCCTCAGTACAGCCGCATCTAGGTCCTGACCCGCCAGATCCCGCAGCTCGTCCACTCCCGGGAAATCACGCCCCGGCTCGATGAGATCAGCTAAATAGATTATTTTTTCCAACAACGACATTGGTACTCTGCCGGTGGTGTGGTAGCGGATAGATGCAAGGACATCTTGATCATCTATCCCGAATTCCCGCAGAGCAAGTTCAGCACTGACATGGCCGTGGAGAAGTTGAGGTTCTTCTTTCTCAATCTCATCCATAACTATACCAAATTCTAGAACCCTCTTCAACAGGATATTCTTGGACGGGCTCTTGCCGCAATCGTGCACCAGACCGGCAATTCGGGCCTTTTCCCTGCTGGCTCCCCAGCGCTCGGCAAGCTTTGCCGCAGTATCGGCAACCCCCAAAGAGTGCTGGAAACGCTCCTCTGAAATCAGCTCCCTCAGGCGTTCCTCTATCGCCTTTTGACAAGCTTCATCCATCCCAATCACCTTTCTCCCTTGACGCCGTATAGACCTTGATTAGTGATATAAGTAAATACCGTCTCCGGTACCAAATATCTGACGGACCTGCCCTCGGCCAACCGCCGGCGGATATCGGTGGAAGAAATGCCCATAGGCGGCACTTCGAGAATATGGATCCGATCTTGGAACTCCTGGTATAGGGGGCCCAAAGCCGCGGCAAGCTTGTCCAACCCGTAACCAGGGCGGGTGACCGCGATAAACTCCGCCATACTCAAGACCTTTCTCGGGTCCTTCCAGCTCAAGATCTCCAGAATGGCATCGGCACCGGTGATGAAATACATCTCAGTATCTGGACCCAATTCCTTTCTCAGGTCTCTTAAAGTATCCACTGTGTAGGTCACCCCGCCCCGATCTAGGTCCACCCGGGAAACCTCAAAATAAGGATTGGACATAACGGCCAATAATGTCATGAGAAACCGATGGCGGGCGGGGGTTACTTCCTTTTCATTCTTGTGGGGAGGAATTCCCGCCGGGACAAAGATGATGCGATCCAGAAAGAAGGCTTCTCTGGCAGCTTCGGCAGCCGCCAAATGCCCATAATGAATTGGATCAAAGGTACCCCCCATGATGCCAACTCTGGCGCCTTTGAGCTCAGCCATCAATCCCACCTCAACTCCTGATCTGACCGCCGCCGTAAATCACATATTTGGTAGTGGTAAGTTCCTCCAGTCCCATGGGGCCTCGCGCGTGGAGCTTCTGGGTGGAAATCCCTATTTCAGCGCCCAAGCCGAACTGTCCGCCGTCGGTGAAACGGGTGGAAGCATTGACGTACACTGCCGCTGCATCGACAGCCTCAAGGAATCGGCGGGCGTTATTGTAATTGCTGGTCAAAATCGCCTCGGAATGACCGGTACCATACCGTTCTATGTGCTCCACTGCCTCATCTAAACTACCTACGACCTTGACAGCCAAGATTAAGTCCAGGTACTCCGTTTCCCAATCTGATTCATCGGCAGCCTCGAGCCACGGCACAACTGCTCGAGCCTCGCTGCAGCCCCGAATGGTGACTCCCCGGTTCCTGAGCTCCTCAGCTACCTTGGGAAGGAATTTCTCGGCAACAGCCCTGTGCACCAGCAGTGTTTCCACTGCATTGCACACCCCAGGCCGCTGACATTTGGCATTGACCACTATGTTGACAGCCTGCTCTAGGTCAGCATCTTCATCGACAAAGATGTGACAGTTTCCCTCCCCCGTTTGGATCACCGGCACTTTGGCATTTTGCACTACGCTCTGAATAAGCCCCCGCCCGCCCCGGGGAATGAGCACATCCACCAGCCCCGTAAGCTGCATCAGTTCCTCCGCCGAAGCCCGACTGGTATCTTCCACCATCTGGATAGACTGCTCAGGCAGAGACGTCTTCTGCAAAGCACCCCGCATGACGTCGACGATGGCCTTATTCGATCGGAAGGCATCAGAACCGCCCCGCAGGATCACGGCATTGCCGGCCTTTAGGCAGAGTC
The DNA here is from genome assembly GCA_012839845.1 of Bacillota bacterium. Taxonomy (GTDB): domain Bacteria; phylum Bacillota; class Limnochordia; order DTU087; family DTU087; genus DTU087. The sequence goes on from DUMM01000040.1 coordinate 3,908, forward strand.
CCGCGGCATCGATGGTCACATTGGGCCGAGCCTCGTAGATGATGGCCACAACGCCCAGGGGCACCCGCACCCGCCCAACCTCCATGCCGTTGGGCCGCCTAGCCATAGAAACGGTGACACCCACAGGGTCAGGCAGAGCTGCCACTTCCCGGAGGCCGTTGGCGGCAGCGGCGACCCTTTCCCGGTTGAGGGTCAGGCGATCAATCAAAGCTTTGGACGTACCTTTGGCCTCAGCTGCTTCAACATCTTCCCTGTTGGCAGCCAAGATCTTATCCACATCCGCCTCCAAGGCATCGGCCATGGCAAGCAGAGCTGCGTTTTTCTCCAAGGTGGAAGCATTCCGCAGACGCCGGGCAGCCTCCCTGGCCCTCTGGGCTTGCTCCCGTACGCTGCCGGCCGATATCCTGCCTGCTGTGTTTCCATCTCTCACCTTTCTCACTCCTCTGGAAATAAGACTAGGTTATCCCGATGAATGACCTCTTCGTAATCTTTACGGCCCAAAATCCTGGGCAGTTCCTCCGAGTGATGGCCCTTGATAAGCTCAACTTCCTTGGCGGCATAGTTGGTCAGACCCCGTCCAATCTCCTTGCCTTCTTCATCACGGACAATCACCAGGTCCCCGGCAGCAAAATCCCCTATCACCTTGGTGATCCCGATTGGCAAAAGGCTTTTTCCCGCATCCATCAGTGCGGTCTTGGCTCCATCGTCGACGACGATCTCTCCAGATGGCTGATGGTAAAAGGCAAGCCACCGTTTTCTGCTGTTGAGCCGCTCCTCATCCGGCAAAAACAAGGTGCCCACATCTTCTCCCGCCGCCGCTGCGTGGATTACCCCGTTGCGGCTTCCGTGGGCAATGATCATGGGGATCCCTGACCGACAGGCAATGCGGGCGGCCTGAAACTTGGTGACCATACCCCCTGTCCCCCTGGTGCTGCCGGCTCCCCCAGCAGCATCCGCCAGTTCATCGATACTAGTCACGATCTTCACCAGCTGGGCGTCGGGGTCCAGACGGGGGTCTGCCGAGTAGACGCCCTCCACATCGGATAGGACCAGCAAGAGGTCCGCACCTACCAAGGCAGCAACCAGCGCCGACAGAGTGTCGTTGTCGCCGAATTTTATCTCCTCTACGGCCACTGTATCATTTTCATTCACTATGGGTACCACTCGATAGCGAAGAAGCTCCAATAAGGTATGGCGGGAATTGAGATAGCGCTCGCGGCTCCTTAGATCCTCCCTCGTCAGGAGGACCTGGGCCACCACTTGACCGTACTCGGCAAACAGCTTTTCGTACACCTGCATCAAGAGGCCTTGGCCCACCGCGGCGACTGCCTGTTTCGCCGGCAGAGTAGCGGGCCTTTGGGAAAAGCCCAAGCGGCTGAGGCCTGCACTGATGGCGCCTGAAGTCACCAAGACTACTTCTATGCCCCGATTGGTCAGATCGGCAATCTCTCTCACTATCCGCTCCATGCGGTCCAGGTTCAACCTGCAGGTCGGATATGTAATGGTACTGGTTCCGACCTTGACCACCAGTCGCTTAACGCTGCGGAAGATATTCGCTGCGGTTCATAGGTCAGCAATGCCCCCTTTGTTCTGATTGTCCTTCGCTGGGCGGTACAAAACGATGACTTTGCCAATCACCTGTACCACCTCGGCTTGTGTTAAATTCGCCAAAGTCTCTGCCATTTCCTCGGGCTCTTCCTCGACATTCTGCAGCAACCTGAGTTTGACCAGCTCTCTAGCCTCTAAGGCTTCGTCGATCTGCCGGACGAGGTTATCCGATATGCCGCCTTTGCCCACTTGGATGATCACCGGCAGCTCGTTGGCAAGCCCCCTCAACCGTGCCCTCTCCTTGCTGGTCAGCATCTAGTCCACCTCCCTTCTTACCTGCAGCGCTTAACTCAAGTATTCAAACTCCCAGCCGCCTATGCGAACGGTATCTCCATCTTGGATCCCGGCATTCCTCAGGGCTTCCATAACTCCCACATCATCCAGGAGCAGCATCCACCAGCGAAGAGTTTCGGGGTTAGCAAGGTTGTGGCGCCGCATCAAGTTCTCCAGTCCTTCCCCCTCAACCACAAAAGCATCTGCTTCCCGCCGGATGGTGAAGTCCGAAAGCCGCCGGGAACTCCGGTGAACCTGAATCAGTTCAATGTCATCCCCCGGTATGCTCTCTTCCAGATATGACGGCATCTGTTCCAGCATGTGCCAGATCTTGTAGACCAGTTCTTTGATCCCCTGGCCCGTGGCAGCAGAAATACCCACAACTTCCCGGCCCGATGCTTCTTTGAGCCTCTCCAGGTTTTCTTCTGCTCCTGGTATGTCCAGCTTATTGCCTGCGACTATGAAGGGTCGTTCCGCTAGCTCCCGGCTGAACAGCGCCAGTTCTTCCCGTACCCTATAATAGTCGTCCACTGGATCCCGGCCCTCCATGCCCGAACAATCCACAACATGCACCAAAAGCCGGGTTCGCTCTACATGGCGGAGAAAGTCGTGACCCAATCCCACACCGGAGTGGGCGCCCTCTATCAGACCGGGGATGTCTGCGACGACGAAGCTTTTGCCGGCATCTATCTTCACGACTCCCAAATTGGGCGACAAGGTGGTAAAGGGATAGGAGGCGATCTTGGGCTTGGCGGAGGAAATGACAGACAGCAGCGTAGATTTCCCGGCATTGGGATAACCTACCAGGCCCACGTCTGCTATGACCTTAAGCTCCAGCAGCAGCCAGCGGGCCTCCCCAGGTTCCCCCTTTTCCGCGAAGGTAGGAGCCTGCCTGGTGGGTGTGGCAAAGGCAGCATTGCCGCGGCCTCCCCGACCTCCTCGGGCTGCCAGCAGCCTCTGATTGGGCCTGACCAGGTCAGCCAGGATCTCTCCAGTCTCAGCGTCCTTCACAACTGTCCCCGGAGGCACCTTGATTACCAGATCCGGGGCGGTCTTTCCTTCCCTATTGCCTCCCTGGCCGTTGCCACCCCGATCGGCTTTGTAGTGGTTCTTGTAGCGAAAATCTAAGAGGGTAGTCATGGAGGGATCTACCTCCAGGTATACGCTGCCTCCATCACCGCCCCTGCCTCCGTCAGGTCCACCAGCGGGCACGTATTTTTCCCGCCTGAAGCTCACGCAGCCGTCACCACCGGCACCCGCGGCAACATAGATCCTTGCCCGGTCCACAAACTGCAATCTTTACACCTCCCGGGTACTTAAAAGCCACACCCGCTATCATCACACCGGGTGTGGCCTGATATACCTGTGCCGTAAGCTCCAAGACTTACGCTGTGGCAGCGCCGTTCTCGGGATAAACGCTGACCCGCTTCTTACCCTTACCTACCTGTTCAAAGCGCACGTACCCATCGACCTTGGCAAACAAGGTATCGTCGCCGCCTTTGCCCACATTCAATCCTGGGTGAATACGGGTTCCCCGCTGCCGCACCAAGATGGCCCCGGCATTGACGAACTGGCCGTCTCCCCGCTTGACACCCAGCCGTTTAGAAGCACTTTCACGGCCGTTTCGGGTACTTCCGCCGCCCTTTTTATGAGCAAACAACTGAAGATCTAACCGCATGCACTGCACCTCCCCGCACTGTGCCTCACCCTGCCGACATCTCAGGCCAGCGGGGCAAGACTTATATCCTGCTCACTCGCACTTTCACATAGTCGCTGTACTCTGTTTCAACAGCCTTCAGTCCCACCAGCATCGTCTGCAATACGGCTTCTGCTTTCGGCTGATGCGCCTGCTCTGGTGCAATATGACACTCGAGATACCCATCGGCAATGTTGGTCTGGGGGACAATCCGGGCCACCTCTTCCAATCCCAAGACCGCCGTCTGGAGGAGAACAGACACAGCTGCACAGACTATGTCCTGCCCGTGGGGAGCAAAGCCGGAGTGTCCTTCGGCGGCAAACCCGCATATCTTTCCAGCTGCATCTGTGTAGACTTCAACCCTAACCACCGGCGCCTCTCCTAGGCATTGATCTTCTCGATGACCAGTTCAGTAAAGGGCTGACGGTGACCTTTCTTCCGGCGGTAATTCTTCTTGGGCTTATACTTGAAGACTATGATCTTCTTGCCCTTGCCGTTGCGCTGCACCCGGGCGACGACATTGGCACCCTCGACAAAGGGCCGGCCGATCTTTGTATCTTCACCGTGAACCATGAGCACTTGGTCGAGGATCACCTCTTCACCGACGTCAACAGGCAGCTTCTCAACCCGGATGACATCGCCTTCCCGTACCTTGTACTGCTTGCCGCCGGTTTGCACGATAGCAAACACTGGACGCACCTCCTCCATCGTAGACTCGCCGAGATCAGGCGGCTGTCACCAGCACTTGCAGCCCACCCCGAGCGGTTTCGGCGCTGAACCTGTCAAGGCCCAGACACCTACAGAGTGAGTTTACCATGCCCCACTAGGCCTGTCAAGACAACATGCGGCCCTTGGCATAGGTCCTGAACACCTTGGTGATCTCAACAGTCAGCCTTTCTCCTACCCGGCGGCCTGCCCCCTCGATATCCACCACATATCCGTGCAGCCGAGATATACCGTCGGCGGGATTGGTCATGTGGGGCTCTTCCACCTCTACATTGATGATCTGACCTTCCCGCACCGGTACCGCCATGGCCGCCAGGACATCTTTACTCCCGGCGTACACGATCTCCACATCCTCCAAATGCCGATCCTCCGAACCTCGGACATAGATGGTCTTGCCGGTGATCTCTTCCAGCTCCTTGAGGTTCGCCCCCCCGGCGCCGATGAGCATGGCCGCAACCGAAGGATGTACTTCCACCATCATGGCTTCTACATCGTGTTCTCGGGCAAACTGCCGGATCTCCCGCTCTATACTGTAAGCTAGGGTCTCCTCCGACAAGACCCTTCCTGTGCCGCCGCAATAGGGACAGGGCCGCTGCAGGTAGTCTCCAATATTCTGCCGGGTCTTTTTCCTAGTCATTTCCACCATGCCCAGGCTGGTAAACCCCAGAACGTGGGTCTTGTTCCTATCCTTTTTCACTTCTTCTTCCAATACCGCCAGCACCTTTTCCTTATCCGCCTGCGATGCCATATCGATAAAATCAATCACGATAATCCCGCCGATGTCCCGGAGGCGCAGCTGTCGCGCGATCTCCTTGGCGGCTTCCAGGTTGGTCTTGAGCACCGTATCGGCCAGATTCTTGCTGCCCGTGTACTTGCCGGTGTTAACGTCAATGCTGGTCAAGGCCTCTGTTTGGTCAATCACCAGATAGCCGCCGCTTTCCAGCCACACCTTGCGCTTCAAAGCCCGCTCCAAGTCTGCCTCTACGCCGTAAAACTCGAAGATAGGAATGTTCTCATCGTGATAGTAAAAGACCCGGGAACGAAGATGAGGGGCAATGGAATCCAGTATCTCCAGGACCTTGTGGTATTCCTGCCGGGAATCGACGATGAAGCGGCTGAACTCCTGGGAGAAAGAGTCCCTTATCAGCCTGAAGACTAGATCGTGGTCTTTATAAAGCAGAGAGGGTGCGCTGACCCGCTTGCTCTGCCTCAATATCTGTTCCCATACCTTGAGAAGAAACCGGATGTCCTGCTCCAGTTCCTCTCGGCTTTGCCCCTCCGCCAGGGTGCGGACGATCAAACCCATGCCTTTGGGCTTAAGCTCCTTAGCCAGTTTCTTCAGGCGGTCCCGCTCCTTTTCATCTTCAATACGGCGAGAAACCCCTATATGTTCGACGGTGGGCATCAAGACCAAATACCGGCCAGGGATAGTAAGGTGGGTCACCACCCTGGCTCCCTTGGTCCCAATGGGTTCCTTGGTCACCTGAACGATGATAGACTGTCCCGGTTTGAGGACGTCGCTGATGCCCCTGACCTTAGGCTTTCCGTTCTTAGCTCTGCCGCCCCCGTTTACCAATCTCTCGTAATCTAAAGCATCATCTACATACAAGAAGGCATTCCTTTCCAAACCGATATCCACAAAGGCTGCGGACATGCCGGGCAGAACGTTTTCCACCCTTCCTTTGTAAATATTGCCCACCACCCTCTGGTGACCAGCTCTCTCGATATATACTTCAACAACCCGCCGGTCCTCCAAGAAGGCGGCTCTGGTTTCCCGGCGACCGCAGTTCACGATAATATCCTTACCCATAACGCTCCTCCTAATGATGAGCCACATCCAATGGGGAAAGCAACTCGGAACCCCGGGCAATGAACAAGCCGCAGCGGTGAATCCGCGGCTGACGAGCAGCCCAGGGAAACTGTTCTGCGATCTCTTCCGGTTTAACATTGCCGCCGCTGCCCGTTTGCACCAGCAGAGAAAGACTGGCTCTTCCTGCCCCTTCCTCCAGCACCTCCAGAGCGAATATCCAAGGGCGAATATTGATCCTTCTGGTTTGCTTTTTTCCCGGTCGGTCAACCCACAACTCGCCGCTGTCTAATATCCGTTCAACAATAGGTGACAGAACTCCAGCCTGCATCACTTCGCCGCTGATCAGGTAATGCGCCCGGTCTATGACAGACATTAAAGGTGCAGCATCCGAGGAGAAGGCCTTAGCTTCTTTAAACCTGATTCCTGCTGGTAAGTTTTCATTCATGGCGTTCAAGAATTCATCGACCTCGACCTCGCAGCCGAAGTCCATATCAACATATTCAGCACTGCTGGTTATCCCCACAGCTAAGGCTGAGCCGAAGGCGATCTTCGGACGAGGGTTGAACCCTTGGGTGTACATGATCGGCAGGCCCGTCCTCCGCACCGCCCGCTCCACCGTTCTGGCCAGGTCCAGGTGGGAGATAAAGCGCACAGGCTCTTCCTTGGTGAACCTAGCTCTGATCCTCATTTGACCCCTTCGCCTCCCACCAGTTCATTTCTGACGTCAAAGTCCTGGCAGAGACGGCAGCCGGTGCAGCCAGCGAAACGGCAGTCGGGAGTGGTCTTCCCTGCCAGTGCCCGCTGCCACTCCCTGATCAAGAACTGCTTGCTGACGCCGCTGTCAATGTGGTCCCACGGTAAGGTTTCCTCCAGATCCCGTTCCCGGTGGCTGTAAAAGCAAGGTTCGAGACCTGCTTCCTCAAAGGCCTGCATCCACCTGGCAAAATCAAAGTGCTCCGACCAGCCATCCAATCTGCAGCCCTGCTGCCACGCCTTGAGGATCACATCGGCTACCCGGCGGTCTCCCCGGGCCAGTACTGCCTCCAAGAGGCTCTTATCCGCATCAGTCCAGCTGAAGGCAATAGCCCGGTCTCGCAGCAGATTCCGCAGATGCTCCTGCCGCTTCTCCAGCTCATCCAAGGGTGCCTGGGACACCCACTGGAAGGGAGTATGGCTCTTCGGTACAAATGAGGCCACACTGACGCTGACCTTCACCCTGCCGGCCTTACCATCCTTCCCCCGGATCCTTCGGCCCAGCTCCAGAACCCTCTGCGCCAGTTCCGCTATGCCGGTCACATCTTCCATAGTCTCTGTGGGCAGGCCGATCATGAAATACAACTTCACAGCATCCCAACCGGCTGCAAAAGCTGCAGTGACAGCGGTTACCAGATCCTCTTCGGTCACGTTCTTGTTGATGACATCCCGAAGCCG
>DUMM01000041.1 GCA_012839845.1 Bacillota bacterium
CAGGGGTATCATCAAGGCCTTGGGGGCAGGCAGTCAACTTGGGTTGGGCGCGAGAACCCCCATCGCAGCGGGCAGGTTTCGCCGTCCCAACGGCATGAAGCGGTGACTAAACTTGCGGAGAATCAACCTTTCCGCACGGCAAAACCGCATCAGCAGTTCAACAGCTGCCTTGCTAACCGTCTGGCGGTGGCGGTTGCTGCCAGGCCGCCTTCCGCTGTCTCTTTGAGGGCGCTGGACATCAGGGACCCTACGGAGCGCATGGCCTCAATTACTTCATCGGCGGGGATTGCGCTTTCGACACCTGCTAGGGCTAAATCTGCCGCCACCAAGGCGTTGGCCACACCCGCTGCATTGCGCTTAATGCACGGCACCTCTACCAGTCCCGCTACCGGGTCGCATACCAGCCCCAGCACGTTTTTGAGGGCGATGGCACAAGCGTGGGCTGCCTGCTGAGGGGTACCCCCGACCATCTCCACAATGGCTGCGGCAGCCATGGCCGCTGCACTGCCGCACTCAGCCTGACAGCCTCCCTGAGCACCGGAAATTGTGGCCTGCTTGGAAATCACTAGGCCAACGCCGCCGGCGGTGAAAAGCCCTAGAATCGCCCGTTCCTCGGGGATATTCCGTTCGTCCATGACGGTAAGCAGTGCAGCCGGCAGGATGCCGCAGGAACCGGCGGTAGGAGCAGCGACAATCCGCCCCATAGATGCGTTTACTTCTGCAACCGCCATAGCCCGGGCCAGGGCTTTCCCCAAGAGGCTGCCGCCGATGGTGCGGTCTTGTTGGACAGCCTCCAGCAGTTTGTGGGCATCTCCTCCGCTGAGGCCGGAGGGAGAACGGCGTCTGTTCCTGAGGCCTGCCTCGACAGACTCACGCATTACCTGCAGATTTTCCTGCATCTGTCGGTAGAGCTCGTCGGTGGAACGGCCCTGTTCTGCGGCCTGCTGGTGAAGTACTACAGTGCCGATGTCGGTATTGGCTGAAACAGCCGCTTGGACCAGTTCTTGGATGGAGCGATAGCTGATCATGTTCCTACTCTCCTAATGTTGAAGGGCTCGCCGAATGTCCGAATACAACGAGGTGGTTTCTTAAACGGCATGGAGAAAGGTGACTCCGGTCACATTGGCCACGCCTCTAACTTCCTCACACAGGTCTTCCGTGATCTCCTCGTCTGTCTCCAGAATAATGACACTGCGGCCTCCACGGTGTGAGCGGTGCACCTTCATCTGTGCAATATTCACGCTGCGCCTGGCCAGAATGCCGGTTACGGCTGCAATGACTCCCGGTGTATCCCGGTGATAGACGATGAGGGTGTGATACTCGGCTGTGCAGTCAGCGGGGAAACCATTGATACTGTGGATCTGCACCCTTCCGCCGCCTACAGAAGAACCCAGCAGGGAGAGGGTTTTGCCGGAAACGCCTGCAAGTTCAATAAGGGCAGTGTTGGGATGCAAGTCGCCGAGGTCAGCAGGGTGGAATTCATATTTCAGTCCTTCCTCCTGAGCTATTTGCAAGCTGTTTCTGATTCTCAGATCATCCGGCGCAAAGCCCAACAACCCCGCAATGATGGCTTTATCGGTGCCGTGGCCTTTGTATGTCCGGGCAAAGGAACCGTGAAGTCTGATCACCGCCGATGCCGGTGGTTCTCCCAGAAGCCGGCGGGCGATCATCCCTAGGCGGACAGCTCCAGCAGTATGGGAACTGGAGGGCCCGATCATGACCGGTCCAATGATGTCGAAGATATCAGTCATTGACTATCACCGCGGATTGTCACCGCTCTTACGCCTCCCCGAGATGCCGTACCGATAGTTGGACTTATCCCGATTGTCATGACCTCCGCGCAGCCCACCCATACAATACTGTCACCGCACAGTTTTTTCCTGCCGTCGGTTTCGCCTGTTATTAGTAGTTTGCTGAACAGAGCCGGAGTCTAGACAGCGGGATTCGGAGTCTGGAAGGGGAATAGTGATACCTATCGCAATCCTCTGATAAGGGAAGACAATGCCACAGCCCAGAATCTCGCGCTGTTGTATACTAAGTAACAGACAGGCCTTTTTTATTGTCTGAAGCTTACTGGTGTCCGTTACGCAGTTATAACCTTCGGCGTACCGGTCCAGCCAGTAGATCAACTTACCCAAGTCGGCTATCTCGCTGTTCAGTTCAATCGACTGCTTTTATACCGTAACTGAAGGGGAACGATGCTGCTGTGAACTATCCCGACTTTTCCAGTCAGGAATTCTATGAAAGATACCATTACGACGGGGAACTGGGGGCTATCTATCATCCCGAAGGCACAGTATTTCGAGTGTGGGCGCCAACTGCCTCCCAGGTGTGGCTGGTTGTGTACTCTACCGGTTCCGGAGGTCAGGGAGTTGAAATCCCCATGGCTCGGGATGTGCAAGGCACGTGGACCGCAGAGCTCGAAGGAGACCGGCACGGACTGTATTACACCTATAAGGTTCTGGTCAACGGTTCCATCCACGAAGCTGTGGATCCCTATGCCAAGGCCTGCGGTGTCAACGGCCTGCGGGGGATGGTGGTGGATCTGACTAGAACCAATCCTCCCGGCTGGGATAATTTGAAGCGACCTCCCCTCCGCCGCTTCACTGATGCTGTCATATACGAGATCAGCGTGCGAGACATATCAAGCCATCCGGGTTCCGGGGTTAGGTGCCGAGGCAAGTACCTGGGTTTAGCAGAGAAGTACACCCGGGGCCCCGGAGGCGTGTGGACGGGTTTGAGCCATCTGGTGGAGCTGGGGGTTACTCATGTTCAGCTCATGCCTTGCTTCGATTTTGCCTCCGTCGATGAATCAGTCTCTCCGCCCAAGGAATACAATTGGGGCTATGATCCGCTGAACTACAACGTTCCTGAAGGCTCCTATTCTACCGACCCTTTTCGGGGAGAGGTCAGGATCCTGGAGCTGAAGCAGATGATCAAAGCCCTCAAGGAGTCCGGTATCAGGGTCAACATGGATGTGGTGTATAACCACACCTACTACTCTACCAGTTCCAATCTCAATAAATTGGTTCCCGGGTATTACTACCGACAGGATGCTGGCGGCAGTTTCAGCAATGGTTCCGGCTGCGGCAATGAACTTGCCACTGAACGCTCCATGGTCCGGAAGCTCATCGTCGATTCTGTCCGCTTTTGGGCGGAGGAGTATAAGATCGACGGCTTTCGCTTTGACTTGATGGGGTTGATAGACATACCGACCATAAACGAAATCCGCCTGGTCCTCAATGAGATCGATACCAGCATCATGATGTACGGTGAGGGCTGGACCGGGGGCTGTTCGCCGCTGCCGGATCATCTGAAGTCCCTGAAGTGGAATGTCCGGCAGCTGCCGGGCACAGGCGTGTTCAACGATGACTTGCGGGACGGGTTGCGGGGGCATGTTTTTCACGCCGACCGCCGTGGGTTTGTTAGCGGCAGTTCTGAAATGGAGGAGAGCGTTAAGTTTGGCATCGTGGGCGCCTGCTACCACGACCAGGTGGATTATCAGCGGGTGATCTACAGCAAGGGACCCTGGGCTGCGGAACCTGCCCAAGCCATTAACTATGCCGAAGCCCACGATAACCTCACCCTTTGGGACAAACTGCAGGCATCCTGTCCGGATGCAGATGAGGAGACTCTTATCGCGATGCACAAACTTTGCGGGGCTGTGGTCTTGACTTCCCAAGGGATTCCCTTTCTCCACGGCGGCATGGATTTTCTCCGCACCAAACATGGGGACGGCAATTCCTACCGTTCGGGTGATGAAATCAACTGGATGGACTGGGAGCGGAAATACCGCTTTCGGGATGTATTTGAATACTACCGGGGTCTAGTTGCTTTGAGAAAAAGTCATCCGGCATTTCGCTTGGAGAGCGGGGAGGAGATCAGGCGGCATCTGCGGTTTCTGCCGACACCTCCTGGTGTAGTGGCCTACACCCTGCAGGAACACGCCGGAGGCGACCCATGGGAGACCATCGTCGTGGTGTACAACGCAAGCCCACACGCACAAGAAGTCAAACTGCCCGGCCGGGGCTGGGTTGTAGTCGTAGATGGCGAGAGGGCCGGAACCGGCAGCCTGGGGCAGCTTGAGGGGGACGCGGTATTGGCAGCGCCCCGCTCAGCGATGGTCCTGGTCGATGAAGCAAGCTATATGTCAGCTGCCGGGAGCTAATGGGCCTTCCGCGGTTCCTTGGGAGACTGCTCCAGCTTCAACAGCCCAAGTTCGGCGGCCCGGAGCACTGCTTGGGTCCTCGTTTCAACTCCCAGCTTCCTAAAGAGCTTATTAGTATGCCACTTCACCGTACCTTCGGCTATTTGCAGGTGCTGGGCTATTTCCGCGTTGGAAAGCCCGGCGCCGATTAGGTTCAGGATTTCGGATTCCTTTTCGGTAAGTGTGACGGTGTTGGTTCCTTCCTTTGAGGCAGCAGCTCTCCCTTGGGAGGAGCGGAGCGCTTTTCCACCCACACTCAGCACCTGCAGAATGAGCTCCGTGAGCCGCCGTACAAGGCCGACGAGCTGTTCAGAGAAGGCATAGGCAGTCCGGTTGTTGTCGAGATACAACACCGGTGTTGGGCCTCCCTGGGAAGGTAGAGCCAGGCAGAGTACAGATTTGGGTGTATAGCCGCTATCGAAGCTGTAATCGGCGAACAGCGGATCTTTCTCAACATCGTCTACGATGACCGGCGTGCCCGAATGGATCGCGTAGCGGATGATGCCTTCAGAATACCCTTTCAGGGCAGCTGGAGGTCCATTGGACTCGGCCTGATCCGGCAGCGGGCCCGCAGCAAAGACCCTCGGCCTATCGCCGCTTTCTTTGGCGGCGATGACGGCCAGTTCTTCGCCAAAGGCGGCGAGGAGATAAACCCGCTCCGCGCCGGCCCTTTCCGCGATGATCTCCATCAGCCGGGCAACTACTCCATAAAGATCCTGCTCGGTGGAAAGGCTTTCTACAGCCTCTGTGAGGGCCAGAAGGTCCGCCTTCTCGGCAATGCGCTCTGCAACCTCTGCCGCCTGCAGGCTGTAGTGATGCGCAGGCTGGGCTAACTTCAAGGTTTCCGCTGCTTGCGGGTAGGCTGCTGGTTCTTCGGCAGCCGCCGCTGTCTCAAGGGATTCGCTAACTGCGCCGTACCGCTCCTGCATCTCTTTGGCCTTGAGCACGGCTCCGTACTTATCGTACAGGCGGTAGGCGCTGTCAAAATGGGCCCGTTTATTCTGTTGAAAACCTACCTCTAAGTACAGCTTGCCTGCCAGCTCGCAGGCTATGGCGGCATCAAGCGTGCAGCCCTGTACCAGAGCTCCGCTGATGGCCTCTTCGTATTCTGCGAAGGCCCTTTGCCGTTTGCCGCGGAGTCGGTGGTGTTCGGCACTGGCCAGTTTGAACTTGTGCAAGAAGTTGTCCTCGCAGGCTCTCGACCACCGCCGGAGGTGTTTGAGTTCCCGCTTCATAAGTTTCTCCGCCTGCCGCTTTTGGTCTTCTGTAAGTTGAGGAAGGACCGCGGCTGCTGTCAAGCAGACCCAATAAGCAAACTCTGGTCGGCTGATCTTGCCGATCATGGCCTCTCGCTTACGGTACAGGGTAAGGACAAAGTCCCACGCTTCCCTATACGCACCGTGAAGGTACAGAGAGCGGATCTTCATCAGGTAGTAAAACGGAACGATGATAGCAGAATCGGTCTTGATCATCCGCTTGCTGACAGCGTTTTCATCGTACTCTCTGTCAGTGAAAGAGGTGGCGCTTACCGTCTGTCCCTGCAGGTTCTTAATGTACTGCTGGGCTGTTTGCAGGATGTCAAGAAGATCCGGCATCCCGTAGCGGATATTGGCGGCCAGTGCTGTCTCAATCTGGCGGTCAAGGGCTTGCAGGGAGTCGCCCAATACGTACCTGATAAGGACCATCTCAACCTGAGCGGCACCCGCGAAGAGTACGTCGCCGTTTTCGTCCGCCAGCTGAAAAGCCCGTTCTTCGTAGTCTAGGTTTTCCCATAGGGGCTTGTGCCAATGGTTAAGATAGTTGGCGATCATGTAATAGGCCATATAGCTCATGTCGTCTCCGTACTGGGATGCCATAGCCAAAGCCGCCCGTTGAAAACCGGCAGCTTTATAGAAGGCATTAAGCTGGGCTGCGCAGATAAAGCCGTAGCTTGCGAAGGCAAAGGCCGAGTAGGCTGAGTTCCCGTATTGAAGGGTAACCTTGAGCATATGCAGCACTATAGAGACAAAAAGCCCAGCATCAAACACTGTAGCTGGCGGTATGAGGTTAGCAAGGGTGGCAACGGTCTGCAGCGCCCACCTATCGGTCATGGCCGGCAGGTTTAGGAGCGATTCAGGTGTCCTGCCTCTAAGCAGCCACTGGGTGTGAAGCAGTTCTCTTATCAAATAGCTCTTTTTGGGCCGCATGGGGACCCGTAGACCCAGCAGTTTAAGCGCCTCTAATCCCGACCTAACGGCTTCCTCGTCGGAGTAGTAGCCGGTGGCCAGAGTTGCTTTATCGTTGTAAAGTGTTATTCTGTCCTCGGCGGTGCGGGCCTTTGCAGTCAAAAGCTGAAAGATAGGTTCTGCAGATTCATAGCCCTCCAGCAAGAACTTGCACCAGTACAGGCTGGTGTAAAGACTGAGTGAGAGCTCGTAATGTGTATCCCAGTGATCCGGCGGCAGTAGTTTGATGCCCGTTTCCGAGTACAAGAGGGCAGCCCGAAAGGCTGCAGAAGCCCTTGCCCGAGTGGCTGCCTTCAAGTTGTACTCCGCCAAGAGGAGCCGCTGTTCCTGGTCTTCCAGAAGGTCAACGGCATAATTCAGGTGATCAACGGCTGCGAATAATTCTGAATCCTCAAGGGCGGAACTGCGAGAGTCCAGGATAGAGCGGCCGGCTTTAAGGTGGGTCAGTTTCCTTTCTTCCTCCGTAAGCAGAGAGTAAACTGCTTCTGCCACTCGGTCGTGGGCGAATTCGTAGGAGCCGGACTCAGCACCCGGATCGGGATAGGTATTCTTGACTATTATGCCTAGCTCCAATGCGGGCTGAAGGTGTTCTTTTATGGACCCTACGGGCTGTTTCAGGGCCGCTGCGAGAGTATCAAGGGGAAACCACCGGCCGAGGCAGGCGGCAAATTTCAGGATCTCAATGGTCATCACCGGTACCTGTTTGATTCTCTCCAGGACAAGGTCAATCACGTCTTCTCCCCAAGCTGGCGGTTCTTCAGCGCGAGCTCCATCATACTGCCATGCCAGTTGGTCGGAGGAAAAGGTGAGGGTGCCGATGCTGTAAAGATTGAGGAGAAACTGCTTGATGTACAGCGGCACTCCTCCCGACCTGCGGGAGACTTCTGCCACCAACGCTTCAATGCCGCTAGTTTGGTCTCCGAGAATGCTCCTTACCAGTTGCTCAATGTCCCTGGAAGTAAGGGGTTCTAAATGAAGGTGCCGCACCGCAACGCCCGCTTCACTCAGGGTTTGGGCAAAGGGGCCTGCCTTCTCTACAGCCCAATCGGTATTGGAGCGGTAGGCTCCGATAAACAGCAAAGACCCTCTAGTCTCCCGCACCAAGGAGGTCACCAGGTTCAAGGAAGCGGGGTCTATCCACTGCAGGTCGTCGATGAACAGCACTAAAGGTTCTTTCCCATGGGCAAAGACTTCCAGCAGAGCAGCAAAGGCCGCCTGCAAGCGGCGTTCCGCGTCTTTCGGCGGTACAGCCGGCACCGCCGGGAACTTTCCTGTGAGGAAAGCAAGTTCCGGGACGATCTCGGTGAGGACTCCTCCCAGCCTTCCCAGAGCCTGGCGCAGGCGGCGCTTCCAATAGTCAAGCTCTCTCTGGCCTCTAATTAGTACCTGGCGAACCAGGATACTTACAGCTTCTAGGACCGGCGTGTAGGGCACGTCACCCATAATCTGGGGGCACTTGCCGTAAAGGAAGAACCCCGTGCCGCCGCAGATAGTTGTGCGGAAGGCGCCGATCAAAGCAGTCTTTCCTATCCCCGGGTAGCCGGAGACCAGCACTGCCTGGCTTCGCCCCTGCTTGGCCTCCATATAGGCCGCCGCCAATACCGCCATTTCCCGATCCCGTCCGAAGATCTCCCGCTGTTCGACGAGATGGCGGTACAGATCAGCCTTGCCTAGGAGAAACGGCTTGATGGTCCCTGTTCTTTCCCATTCCCTCTGGCACCTAGTCAAGTCCGCCTGCAGCGCGCTGATGCTGTGGTAGCGGTCATCCGGAGACTTGGCCAAAAGCTTCATCACAATCTCAGACAGTGCCTGTGGAACCTCTGGGTTTACTAGGTGCGGCGGTTGGGGCGTCGATGACAGGTGGGCGTATATCCAGCCCAGGGCGTCTTCTGCCTGGAAGGGCAGAGTTCCGGTCAGGATTTCATAAAAGATAACGCCCAGAGAATAAAGGTCACTTCTCTGATCCACAGCGCGGCTGAGCCTGCCGGTCTGCTCAGGGGATATATAGGGCAGCAGTTGGTTTACCTCTTCGTGTGTTGACCGGACTTCAACTGCTCCTGTTTGAGGATCTATGTAAATGGTTTCAGGGCTGAGAGAGGCTACTACATCTCCCTGTCGGTGGCGCTGGGCGACATATTCGCATAGCGGCGGAAAAACGTTGAAAAAGGCCGAAAGCCCGTGTTTATCGTCATATGTCAAGTAATGTGCGAGGGACTGCATGAAAAGCTACCTCCCAGGTAAAACTGCCGTGCGGGAACGAAACCGGGATATTTGCACTTGTAAGTTCATTATATACTATTTTAGAACATCAGAACCACGTTTTCCTATACCATGGAAGCAAGAAACAAACTTTGTCAATGGCCACTTGAGAATCCCCATTTTTGGCCACGAAATTTCCTCA
>DUMM01000010.1 GCA_012839845.1 Bacillota bacterium
ATACCCCTGATGCCCCAAGGTTCTGCTGCTCGCTTTATCTTCCTTTCGATCCGCCCTCATCATCTGTCATCGCATCCTTCTCTGCCCGCCCTTACCTTTCCACAGTCCCCGTTGTTGTTCTCCTGAGAACAATCGAAATAGGAAGAGGAAAGTGGCATATCAGCGAGAATTCTAGGTGAAAAATGGCATTTGTTGTTTTGACTCGTAAAATCCCTGATTAAAATAGTATATAAATGTCTATATATGCTTAGACAGTTCTTAAGATCTCTCCACACCAAGATCAGAGGGTGAAATCTATGGTTGTGCCAGGGATCGTATTAGTGGCAGTAGGCTTCGTGCTCGGATGCGTGACCGCGTGGTTGATTACTGGCAGAAAGCCAGTGCCCGCCGCAGGACCGGTTCTCAACGGGCGGGAATATCTTCCCCATCCCAACATGATGAACCAGGAATGGCTGCGGATCACCCTCCAGAGCATCGGCGACGGCGTCATTGCTACCGACGCAAAGGGCAATGTTGTTTTTCTCAATGATATGGCCGAACGACTAACAGGCTGGACCACTGCAGAAGCAGTGGGACGCCCGCTAAGCGAAGTCTTCCGGATCATTAACGAACAGACGCGGGAGCCGTGTCCCGACCCAGCCCAAAAGGTAATTGCTACTGGTCGCATTCACGGGCTGGCTAACCACACTGTCTTGGTGCGGAGAGACGGCAAGGAAATTGTCATAGCAGACAGCGCCTCCCCCATCCAAGATGACCGGGGCAGAATTGTCGGTGTGGTCATGGTTTTTAGGGACGAAACAGAAAAACGCCGCATGGAGACTAAGCTCAGGATCAGCGAAGAGACCTATCGGAACTTGTTCCACAACGCCCAAGTGGGTTTATTCCGGTCTCGCATCTCCGACGGTGCCATCCTAGAAGCCAACCATCAGATTGCTGAGATGTTCGGCTACGCCAGCCGGCAGGAATTCATGGCGGAGTTTAAGGCTGCGGACCATTACGTGGATCCCAAAAAGCGTGAAGAACTCCTGCGCCTGCTGGAGGAACACGGGGAAGCCCGCCATTTCGAAGCTCAGTTTCGGAGAAAAGACGGCTCCCTAATCTGGATGCTGTACTCTGCCCGGCTGTACCCTGAGCAGGGATGGCTGGAGGGAGTCATGGAGGATATTACCAGCCGCGTCGAGGCCGAAGAACGCCTGCGTTACCTCAGCTACCACGACATTCTCACCGGCCTGCACAATCGGGCGTTTATGGAAGAGGAACTTGCGCGGCTGGCCGATGAACCGCTGGTGTCTGTTATTATCGGTGATGTCAACGGTCTTAAGCTGATCAACGACGCCTTCGGCCACGAGCAAGGAGACTTATTGCTGGTGAAGATCGCCGAGATTCTCACTGAAACCGTTGGCGATAGAGGGACTGTTGTCCGCTTCGGCGGTGATGAATTTGCCATTATCCTGCCCAAGCAGGGGCGTGAAGAGGCCCAGGAAATAATTAGACAAATTCGGCAGTGCTGCCAAG
>DUMM01000042.1 GCA_012839845.1 Bacillota bacterium
AACTGAGTTTGACTGCGTTCTTGCGGAACTCATCGTCATAGCGCTGTCGGATTTTGGACATGATCAGTCTCCTTTGCTCTCATAGTACTATCTTATCATCATGTCCGGAATTGTAACATAGACCCGTGTGCGCTCAAATGGAGCAGGTCTCAGCTGCTCTGTGACTTGAGCCTGGAGTACCTGATTGAGTACGCTCTCTAATAGTCTAGCCACACCGCCGTCACCGCAAAAAAGCTGCTCCACTAACTCCTCACTTATGGCAATCTGGTATTGAGCCATCCACTCTAATTTCCTGTTTGGTGTGTTCTCTTCAACTTAACCATTACCAGGAGGAGGATGGCTCTTCCTTTTCCTTCACACCATCCCGATCCAAGAATTTACACCATTATATGGACACTACTCACGCTCCTCATGGTTGGTCGCTGTTTATGGGACCTGCTATCTCAGTGATGGAACATCTTAGCCTCAAAGATAATGCTCCGATGCTTGCTCGGCTTTCGCCCCTGGCGGGGCTGGTCTTATGCCAGAAGCCTTTGGATCTGGCATTCTGGGGTGAGGTACTATCATTCCGCGGGAAGTTGACCAAGGGAAGCTGCAGTAGAACACGAAAGTCTTACTGTGCAGGGAGTGATGAGGACAAGAGAACTTGGTCGGGAAGGAAGGCGAAATAGCGATTCATTCCTGGACAAGAATGTGGAGGGAGGCTGGAAGATGGATTTCTACAAGGATACCTTGACACGGATTGAGGAAGTCATTGAGAAAGGCCCGTTTTCAGATGACTGGGATTCTCTGGGCAATTTCCAGGTTCCGCGATGGTTTGAGAACGCAAAGTTTGGCATCTTCATTCACTGGGGAGTATACTCTGTCCCCGCCTTTGGCAACGAATGGTATCCGCGAAATATGTACATTCAAGGGACACCTGAGTTCGAGCATCACATCAAGACTTACGGTCACCACAAGGACTTTGGGTACAAGGATTTTATTCCCATGTTTACCGCCCCCAGATTCGATCCAAGGGAATGGGCCCAGCTGTTTAGACAGGCTGGTGCAAGATATGTAATCCCGGTAGCGGAACACCATGACGGGTTCCAGATGTATAGAAGTGAGCTATCCAAGTACAACGCCTTTAACATGGGCCCAAAGAGAGACATCCTGGGAGAGCTCTTCGAAGCCTTTCGCAAAGAGGGACTTGTGGCTGGTGTTTCAACACATCGGGCTGAGCATTGGTTCTTTATGGGGCATGGAAGGGAGTTTGAAAGCGACGTTAGAGAACCGTTGGCGCGTGGAGACTTCTACTGGCCGGCCATGCCGGAACCAGACTTTCACGATCTATTCAGCAAGCCGGAACCTACGGAGGAATTCTTGGAGGATTGGCTGTTGAGGTGCTGTGAGCTGGTGGATAGATACAGGCCAAGCATCGTCTATTTTGACTGGTGGATTCAGCACAATTCCTTTAAGCCCTATCTTAAGAAGTTTGCCGCCTACTACTACAACCGAGCCCACGAATGGGGCCAGGAGGTAGCCATCACCTACAAACACGATGCCTTCATGTTCGGAACAGCGGTAGTGGACATTGAAAGGGGTCAGTTTGCTGAGGCCAAACCTTATTTCTGGCAGACTGATACAGCCATTGCCAAGAACTCATGGTGCTATACAGAGAACAACATCTACAAATCGGCTAAGCAAATCATCTGCGATTTGGTGGATATAGTCAGTAAGAATGGGACCATGCTGCTGAACGTCGGCCCCAAAGCAGACGGCACCATCGCCGAAGAAGAGCAGAAGGTTCTCCTGGAGATTGGAGAGTGGCTGAAGGTCAACGGTGAGGCTATCTACGATGCCAAGGTGTGGCGAGAATCAGGGGAAGGGCCGACTCAGATCCCTGAGGGCCAGTTCACGGATAATGTCGAAAAGCAGTTTACACCGGAGGATATTCGCTTTACCGTGAAAGGATCCAATCTCTATGCGACTGTCTTAAAGTATCCCGAAGACGGCAAGGTCATAATCAGGTCCTTGGCGGAGAGGGATGCCTCCAGCAAGCCCTACTTTCATGGAATCATTGACAATGTAGAAGTTCTCGGCTTCGAAGAGAGGGTACAGTGGGAGAGAAATCACGAGGGCCTCGTAATCAAGACCAAAGGGGTTAAGAGTGACCTTCCGGTGGTGTTCAGGATCAAGATCAGGTAGGTGTGACTTGATAGCGTGAGGAGGGAGAATCATGGCGGTAACTGCCCAGCAGCAGGTAGAGAGGAGAGATTTGCTTTACAGCCTATTGGGGGATCTGCCCCCCAGAGACAGGGAGGTTAGCGCAGAGTTCCTGGGAGAAGAGCACTGCGGTTCGTATGTACTAGAGCGTTTGCTGCTGGATTTGAACGGCATTGAACAAGTGCCTGCGTATTTTATCAGGCCTGTGAACGGCAGGCAGCCGTTTCCTGTAGTGCTGTTTAACCATTCCCACGGCGGCAACTATACCATCGGAAAAGATGAACTAATCCGGGGTCGGGAGTACATGCAAAATCCGCCCTATGCCCAGATCTTGGCTGAGCAGGGATGGGGAGCCTTGGCCATCGATCATTGGAATTTCGGCGAAAGGCGGGGAAGGACTGAATCCGAGCTTTTCAAAGAGCTTCTGTGGAAAGGTCAGGTTCTGTGGGGCCTAATGGTGTACGACAGCCTTAAGGCCGTCGATTACCTCCTGACCCGTCCGGATGTAGATGGTCAGCGTATTGCAACCTTAGGCATGTCCATGGGCAGTACCATGGCCTGGTGGGTAGCTGCCCTAGACCCCAGGGTAAAGGTGTGCGTAGATATCTGCTGCCTCACTGATTTCGAGGCACTCATCGAGACCCGGGGACTGGACGGTCACGGGATCTACTACTACGTACCCAGGCTGCTCAAGCATTTTTCTACAGCATCAATCAACGCCCTTATCGCACCTAGGCCCCATCTTGCTGTGGCCGGGAATTACGACCGCCTCACACCTCCCAAGGGGCTGGATAGGATCGACGCAGCCCTAAAAGAGGTATATCGGGAGATGGGTGCACCGGAGGCTTGGAAGCTTGTCAGGTACAACACGGGCCATTTCGAGACTGCTGCTATGCGCTGTGAGATCGTGAAGTTTCTCAAGCACTGGCTGTAGCATTGAGAGGGCAGCGGCTGTAGCTGTCTCAGGGAGCGATATCCAAGCGGCATCCAGGCTGAGTTTATTGAGGCGCTGATGGTAGTGCCCAGCGTGCTCCTAGGCATTGACAAACAACAGGGCCGCCTGCAGTTCTCTATGAGCTTGCTGGCGAACATAGAAGGCGGCGGGAGTTCTCCCGCCGCCTTTGGCCCGCGGTATTTGAGATCTTCCGGATTCACTTGTCCATAGTCTCCGCACCTTCTTCAAAGGCAGCACGTATTTAGCCCTTGACAGCTCCCAAGGTGAGGCCCCTTACGATATACCGCTGAATTGCCATTGCGAGAACGGTTGGGGGTATGACGGCCATCAGCATGCGGGTTGAAACATACCAGAACTGCACACCCTGCGTATCCTGGGTGCCGGCAATTACCACAGTCATAGGAGTTGCCTTGGAATAGGTGAGGATAAAGGCGAACAGGAACTCATTCCAGGTAAAAGCAAAGCTGATGATCGCAGCACTGACCAATGCCGGCGCCACCAAAGGCAGGGCGATCCAGATTAGTGTCTGGAAAGGTGTGCAGCCGTCCACCAGGGCGGACTCTTCCAGCTCCAGGGGCAGCTCTCCAAAGGCATCCCGCAGGATCATGACGGTGAAGGGAATGGTAAAGGTCACATTGACCAAGATCAATGCCAGCCTGCTGTCAATAAGTCCCAACTTGCGCATCATCAGGAAAAAGGGGATAACCGTTGCTGCCGGCGGCAGAAACCGCTGAGACAAAATCCACATGGCAATATCCTTATTCTTCCAGCGGCGGTAGCGGAAGCGGGCCAAACCGTACCCGGCCAGCGTACCGATAACCAACGCAATTGCCGCGGCCGAGACTGCCACGATGAAGCTGGTGCTTAGGCCTCCGACTACCTCCTTGGTGCGGAGCGTGAGTTCTGTCCGCCAGTTCTCTAAAGTCGGTTGAAACTGCAGGAATGGTATAAAGGACAGCTTAAAGACATCAGCCGGTTTCTTCAAGGAGGTAATAACTGCCCAATAAAAGGGGAAGATGAGCCAGACGGTAGATATCACCATAGCAATGCTCATCAGCACTCTCTTCCATAAAGGCATCTGCGGTCGGTACATGGTGCATCCTCCTTATTCGTACTGGCTGCGATAGATCCGGAAGAACACAAAGGTAACGCTGAGCATGACGATCACCAACAAGAAGGCTATTGCCGTTGCTTCCCCTAAGTTTTGGTCCCGCAGGCCGGTGGTGTAGACGTTAAAGGTCAAAGTGCGGGTGGCCAGTCCCGGTCCGCCGTTGGTCAAGGAGAAAGGTATGTCGAAGATCTTGAACGCTTCCACAGTCCTCAGCAGCACCACTGTGACCAGAGCATGGCGGATCATGGGCAGAGTGATGTGTATAAAAGTCTGCCAGCTGCTGACTGTATCCAGCGCGGCCGCTTCATACAGCTCATCTGGAACCGACTGCAGGGCTGCCAGCAGTACCAGGAAAGCAAAGGGCGTCCACTGCCAAACATCAGCCAAGCAGACTGCCACCTTGGCCCAGAAGGGATCAGAGATCCAGTTGATGCCGTTCATCCCCAGCGTGATGAGCAGGTTGTTGATGGGACCGCCTTCCTCGTAGAAAATGATCATGCAGATGTATCCGATGGCTACCGGGGCCGCAAACAGCGGAATGGTGGAAAGGGTCCGGAAAAGGCGGATGCCCTTGATGGGATGGTTGAACAGCAGTGCCAAGAGCAGGCCGAGGATGGTAGTTGCTGCTACATTGCTGACGACGAATATCAAGGTGACCCGGAAAGCCTGCCAAAAGCGATAATCGGTGAGTACCATGCGGTAGTTCTCCAAACCCACAAAATGGGTTACCCTCAGAAATCGCGAACCGTGAAGACTGAGGTACAGCGAGTACAAGAGCGGAAACAGAGTAAAGGTCAACAGCCAGATGATGGCTGGGGCAATAAACAGTATTCGGCTGCGGTCCTTGTCACTAGTTCTATTAGCCAATTGGAACACCTCACCGCATTTGAATCCAGGGTGAAAATCGTCGGCTTTTCACCCAACTGCCGGTAAGTCCAAAACGGCCGGCACCGCCGGCAAAAGGCCTCCAGGCGACGCCGACCGCGTGAACTAAGGGCTAATCCTTACTGTCCGGTATACCCTATGGCCTCCCGATACAGCTCCAGCTGGCTCTGTCTGCCTAAGCGGTTGGTAATCCGCTCCCAATCCTGGGCAGTGCGGTTCAGTGCTTCCTGAGCCGAAACCTGACCGGAGAGGGCCTCAGAGAGGTGGATGTCCAGGCTTTCAATGTAGTCCGCTGTCCCCGGAATTCTCAGGTATGGCAGGCTCAGCGGATAGTCGAACCACATCTCAAGGTAGGCGTTGAGGAATTCGGTAACGTCCTGCGGGTCATAGCCGGTCTGGACGTAGTCGTCGATGCTTGCTGTTCCAAAGGGCGGCAAGAAGTCATAGGTGGTGCCTGGATCGACCCCGGTCCAACCCCAGGCTACATTCCAGTGGTTGATTTCAGGTGTTGCCAGCAGCGAGCACAGATAAGCTACCAGGTCTGGGTTCTTAGAGTACTTGGAAATAACCGGGCTCCAGGAGGCACCGGACTCGTTGGCTACAAAGTTGGGCTGATCCAGTTTCTTCCACTGCTTGGTTTCCAGGTCATAGACTTCTGTGCTGCCGGGGATAGCTACAACTCCCTGTAAGCCCCTGATGGCGGACTGACGGGGATCCTGGGAGAGAGTACCTACGTCGCCGAAGGTGAAGCACATGGCCGCATCTCCCCGCAGGAAGACGTCCCAAGCCTCAGCCAGACCCCAACCCAGCATAGCCCGAGGACCGGCGTTAACCAGCTCTATCATCAGCTCCAGGGCCCGCACATGTCCGGGGCTGTTGATCAGCGGCTCCATGGTCTCAGGGTCGAACCAGAAGACGTTGTGATAGCGGGTTACCTTAGTTGGATCATCGCCCGGTGCCGGGTTGACCACGAAAGAAGCTGCCAGGGCCAGGTAGTTGAAGAAGCCCTGTTCGCCGACCTTTAGGTGCATAGTGATGCCGTAATCAGCCTTGCCGTCGCCGTTCCAATCCTTGCCGTTGAAGAACTTAGCTACATCCAGCAGCTCCTGCCAAGTCCTGGGCGGCAGCGGGAAGTCATATCCGTACTCTTCCTTAAAGGCAGCCTGCCACTTGGGGTCGGTGAACAGATCCCGGCGGTAGTAGATTACCATACCGTCATGGTCGTTGTTGAAGGCATACCAGTTGTCGCCGAACTGCAAGAGATTGCGGATAGGCTCAGCGATGGAGTCTCTGTCCCACTTAGGCATCCGAGGATCATCAAAGTACTTGTCGATGGGGATAATCCAGTCATTGGCTATATAGTCGCCCATGAAGAACATGGGACCGGTAATTGCATCGTACATTCCCTGTCCAGTCGCCAGGTCAGTAAAGATCTTGGCCTGGAACTCACCGAAGGGGATTTCTGCAATCTCGTAGGTGGCGCCGGTGAGCTGCTCAAAGTACGGGCGCCAGAAGTAATAAG
The DNA here is from genome assembly GCA_012839845.1 of Bacillota bacterium. GTDB lineage: Bacteria > Bacillota > Limnochordia > DTU087 > DTU087 > DTU087. The sequence goes on from DUMM01000042.1 coordinate 6,679, forward strand.
GACCGCTGATGGACCCACGGGGGCCTGATGCCAAGACGGCAATGGTGAACTTCTTTCCTTGCCAGGATGGGTCGGGGTTGCCTTTGTCCGCTTTGGCAAAAGCTTCGTCGGCTGTCTTCTTCTCCAAGGCGGCCATATCTTCTTCCTGAGCGAAGCCCACGGCGCCTAGGGCAAGGACCAAAGTCAGTGAAAGCAGAACAACCAACCAGAGTCTTGCAGTGGACCTCATAGGACAACCTCCTTGTTCGCAGTTGATTTAAGAATTACCTCCAGGTATGACCTGCCTCCGGCTGCAGCTTTCTGAAATCACCTCCTTAGTGCCGCAGGCCTATCATAATTAAGAGCTATGTGACTATGAGAACATTCGCTGAACACAGAAATAATCCTGCTAACAAGAAAATAAAACGCGGTTATAACGAATTGTAGAAGCGATTGTAGAGCCGAAAATAGCAATCGCGGGTACGAAAGTGACAGAGGATTATTGTGAAAAGCCTCTAAGAGAATACTATAGGACTGCAGGCAGCAAGCTGGTAAGTGCTGTCCGCCGGTGGGGAAGGTGTATAGGACCTAAAGGGCGGATATCGCAAGTCAAGGTCCATCAATAGGAAAAAGCTGCACCGCGTCAAAGCTACAGGTGTAGATTGGTATCAGAAGGAGCGTGAGACATTGAATACCTCTATTCCAGAAGCAGTTAGGTCGGAGCTGTTGAAGGCACAGCAAGCGGAAATTACTGAGTACTACATATATTCTCGGCTGGCCCGGGTAGAAAAGAACAAGCACAACAGTGAAATCCTGCAGAAGATCGGCGATGATGAGCTGCGCCACGCCAAGTTTTGGTCTCGCTACACCGCTCAGGAGGCCAAACCAAACCCTGTGCTGGTTTTCTTCTATTACTGGCTGGCGAGGATCCTAGGCATTACCTTCGGGATAAAGCTGATGGAGCGGGGGGAGGAGCGGGCTCAGATTAATTACGCGGAGATTGCAAAATACATTCCTGAGGCAGAGCGCATTGCCCAAGAAGAAGATGTCCACGAGCAGAAGCTGATTGCCCTTATCGACGAAGAGCGGCTCAACTACGTGGGTTCTATGGTGCTGGGGCTGAACGATGCTTTAGTTGAGCTTACCGGTACCCTGGCGGGGTTGACCCTCGCCCTTCAGAACAATAAACTGGTGGCCTTGAGCGGCCTTATTACCGGTATAGCAGCATCACTTTCCATGGCGGCGTCAGAGTACCTGTCCAGAAAATCTGAGGGTAAGGTTGAAACTGCTTTAACTTCATCCATGTACACTGGAGCAGCTTATGTAGTAACTGTGGTGCTGCTCATACTGCCGTACTTTTTGTTTCAGCATCATGTTGTCAGCCTGATCGGCACGTTGATCGTCGCTTTACTGATCATCTTTTGCTTCAGTTTCTACGTGTCGGTGGTTCAGGATTTCAACTTCAGAGAGAGATTCGCTGAAATGGCTGTCTTGAGCATGGGTGTAGCTTTGATCAGCTTTGTCGTCGGCTACTTGCTTCAGAACGTCCTTGGTGTCGAGGTCTAGAGCATAGATGCTTACTCGGTTTAACGAGTGATGTCATCAGACCGCTGTCAGATTCGAGGTAAGCGGCAGAATGCTGGGGGCAGGGACCGATGAAGAAAAGCAGCAAGACCAATGCCATCCGGTACTTGGAGAAGTGCAGCATTCCCCATGAAGTAATAGAGTACGATATGGAAAATGAGGAGGACCTTTCAGCACAGCGGGTTTCGGAAGTGAGCGGTATACCTATAGACATGTTGTATAAGACCATTGTCTGTCGGGGAGACAAGACAGGAGTCATACTTGCTTGTGTTCCGGGAAACTCCGAAGTGGACATGAGGAAACTGGCTAAAGCAAGCGGAAACAAGAAAGTGGAAGCAGTCCCCGTCAAGGAGATCCTGTCTTTGACAGGATACATCCGCGGCGGTGTTTCGCCCATTGGCTGCAAGAAGGATTATCCGCTCTATATAAGTGACACAATCAGCGGCAAGGATAAGATCTGTATTTCAGCTGGGCGTAAGGGGTGTCAGATAGCCCTCGCTCCTGACGATCTGGTAGCGGTTCGAGGAGCGATGGTGTGCTCAATAACTAAGGAGAGTTGAACAGCTCAGCAGCAGCGTTGTTGTCTGGTCCGTGCCTGGTTCGGGAGACCGAGGACAGGGGGCTGGATGCTGTGAAACCTTTGGCAACAATTTTGAACTTCGACCGAGTATATGAGCTTCAAACGGGTTTCAAGGGGAAAGGGTTTGAGTGGATCGATGTAACTGATCTGAGGCACACCTGCGGTTACTGTGATTTTGCAGCATTAGAGGTGGTCCGGGAAAGGCTGAAGGGAAGGAAAGCCCGACCCATTGCCTTTTTCGGTACAGGGAATCACCACTATGTGACGTATGTGCTGCTTTCCGATATCAATGTGCCGTTTACGCTGGTGCTCTTCGATCACCACACAGACTTGGCAGACCCACCCGATCCGGCCGTCACATCCTGTGGTGCTTGGGTTGCCACTTCCCTGGAACGGCTTCCCTGCTTGCGGCACGTAGTGCTGATTGGGGTGGGGCCTGACTTTGCTCGGACAATTCCCGACCGTTTTTGCTCCAAGATATCAGCCTTTCCTGAAGGAGGCCCTGATTGGACAAAATCCTGGGTCAAACGGGCAATTCTCTCCGCTGTCCCCACCGACAGCGTTTATATCAGCATCGATAAAGATGTCTTGAGGGAGCCCGATGCTGTCACCGACTGGGACCAAGGCAGTATGAAGCTGGAGCAGCTCTTGGAACTGATTGAGTATATAATGCTCTATAAAGACGTCAGGGGGGTAGACATAGGCGGAGAGTATCCAGTTTCCCTGGGTAGAGGTCTTGCCCGCTGTCTGGAGGCTGCTAGGATTAATGAAAGGGCCAACCGACGACTGCTGACGGTTGCCTTAGGAAGGAGTGGACAGGGTGCTGCCCCCTCGGTGCCGGCGTAGCGCCCGAGTGTGCGGCTGCCCTTCCAGGGTCCGGCAAGAGTTCAAAGGCCTTTTCAGGGACTTCTTTGTCTGCAAATAGCTTGATCCTGTCCATATGCGGCTTGACTCATTATCCAGACTCCGTGCAATGACCGTTCGGTTATGGCATAATGTTAAAAGGATGAGGCAAGACCTTGCAGCTGACCTAGCATAAATACAGCAGCGGAGAGAGAGGATTTATGAGGATTTTTGTTAGAGACAAGCGCTTTTACACGGAGGCCCTTCACATAGCCCTGCCGGTAGTAGCCCAGCAGACCATCAATATGGGTGTCAACCTGATGGATACGGTGATGCTCGGAGCCTTGGGAGAAGTTCCCATCTCAGGTTCATCTTTGGCCAATCAGTTTTTCTTCATCTTCAACGTGTTGTGTTTGGGTATGGGCGGCGGCGCCGCGGTGATGACGGGGCAGTATTGGGGAGCAGAGGACAAGAAGTCTATTCACAAGACCATCACCCTGATGCTGCGGATCTGCATGACGTTGGCGCTGTTCTTTTCGTTCCTTGCCTTCTTTTTCCCCAGACAGATCCTGTCTGTTTACACAAATGAACCTGCTGTCATCGAGAGCGGCGCTAGGTACTTAAGGATCTTGTCCATCGGCTTCCTTTTTCATGGGCTGAACTTGACAACCATCATCGTTCTGCGCACAGTTGGGCTGGCCAAGCTGGGGTTTTATGCCTCTTGTTTGTCCTTTGTCGTCAATGTCTTCGGCAACTGGGTTTTCATTTTTGGTAACCTTGGAGCTCCCAGGCTGGAGATCGCCGGTGCAGCTATAGCCACAGTTCTTGCCCGAATTGTGGAGTTCTCTATCACTGTGGGGTATTTGCTGTTTGTGGATAAACGGATCGGATACAGGTGGAAGCAGTCTCTAGCTGGAGTCGATCCCGTGATTGTCCGGGAATTTGCCTATACCGCAGTGCCGGTGATTATCAGCGATGGGCTGCTGACGCTGGGCAACAACGCCCTGGCCATGATCATGGGCAGGATGGGAACAGAGATGGTTGCTGCCCATACTATCACTAATGTCGTAGTTCACCTGGTCTTGCTCTTTAACATGGGATTGGCTAGTACCAGCAGCGTCATGACTGCCAACACTGTGGGCCGGGGTGACTATGAGAAAGCCATGGCGCAAGGCGTGACCTTTGTGGCGTTGAGCGCCGTTATTGGCTTTACCGGCGGTATCCTGATCAACATCCTGAAGAACTACATCATAGACTTCTACAACGTCACACCTCAGACCAAAGCCATTGCTGCCCAGCTGATGACCGTTATCGCATTCTTAGTATTTTTCCAGGCCATTGAGTCTGTGATGACCAAAGGTGTCCTGCGGGGCGGGGGAGATACCAGATTTCTGATGGTGGCAGATGTGCTGTTCCTGTGGATTCTGTCTGTTCCTTTGGGCTACGTTTCTGCCTTTGTCTTGGGCATGCCGCCATACGCAGTGTATTTCTTCCTGCGGCTGGACCTTATAGCCAAGTCCCTGTGGTGCCTCTTCCGCTTGAGGAGCGGCAAGTGGATCAGGAAGGTAGACAGCCTGGGAAGGGCAGCCAGCGCCGGCAGTGCTGGAGCATAGGAGCAGGCAGGGTAAACCCGGCGTGCAGGTACAAAAGCAGGGCGATGGGCTTCTTGTCCGCTGCATCGCCCTGCCTTTGAAGGCTCGCATTTGTTGGATTCTACTCTTTCGTTCCCCCAAACCAGTCGTCTCAGTATTTCCTGGCAACCGGATGCCGCAGCACTGTTTTCATTGTCTCTGGAGCAGACTTGCGCGGGTCACTCAGGTAGATCTCATGGTGTTTACCGCCGGTTGGTACCAAGTCGACGAGACCTTCCCGTTCCATGAATTCCGCCATCTTGGCCATGGTTTCCGGTTCGGCAGAGTAGGGACCGACGTGGAGGATCTGAACACACAATCCCTCCGTAAAGCTCTCCAGCCGCACCTTTTCCATGGGCAGATGGGGTTTCTTTGCTTTCACTTTTTCTACTGCCCACTGGAAGAAGTCCAGGTCCACAAAATCCGGCTGCCTGATCATCAGTGTCCACTTCCAGTTGTCTCTCATGGTGAGAGAAAAGGGGCCATCTGACCACCAGAGCCCTTCCAGGGGCGGAACGACGAAATCGAAATACCTCTCCGGCTGCTTCCCTTCCTTCTTGCTCATCTTGACTGCATAGGCTGCTGCATAGAGCATCTCGATGGCCTCTTGAAAGGCCGGGTTGTCGTTGGGATCGCCATTTCCGTCCACCATGATAAACTTCATCTCAGGCACTTCTACCAGCACCGGTCTGTCCTTGGGCATGTAGAGTTCTTTGTGCGCTTTCTTGAAGTCAAAGGGTTGTTGGGTCATAGGTTCTTCCTCCCAATATGCCTTTTGCTAAGGCAAGCGCAGATGCGGTGCTGGCGGCTGTACCGCTGTCTGCGGCACTACCGTGCGCGGCAAGGTGGTTGCCGCACACGGCGGCTTTCCTGCCCCCGGAGGTACTACCGGACCGCAGTGTGCAGCGGTGCCGCAGGCGGTTCCAGTGTCACCGGCATCAGCGCCGAATATTTACCAGCGGCCCGGTTTGCACAGGATTTCCTCTACCTTGAGGTCAAACACGTTATTGGAATGGGCAGGGATGATTATGGCAGCGGTGTCTGCTCCCGAGTGGGTCCCGCCTACAGCGACAATCCTCTGGCCGAAGGGAATCAGCCCTGCATCCAAGGCCATGATGGATATCTCTACACATACCTTGACTCCTTGTCCCAGCATTCGCAGGGCGCTGGCGATGATTTCGGGCGGATAGATGCCGCCGAACTTGTTGCGGCACGCCCGGTCAACTCCTGCCAACACGTGGGTGGTGGTGAGGATCTTAACTCCCTGCGCCGCAAGCTGCCGGCGGTCGGCCTCCGGCATTTCGTCGATTCCCGGCCCCCGAAAGCCTACGTGGTGGGTGACGCAGACCACCGATTTTGGATTTGCCCCCAATTCTAAGGCGGTATACACCGTAGCTCCGGTGTTGGAGGCAATCACCAGGGGAAGTCCATCTTCTTGAGCTCGCTTAACTGCTATTTCCAAAGTCTTCCTAGTATTTTCCGGTCCCGCTTGCTGCCAAATCATCAAGACCACCTCCATGTAATTTGTCAAAGCATAGAATACGCCGTCTACAGCGCTAGTGCCTGTCCGTCTTTGCGGGGCTCAGAGCCGGCAATATAAACACCGGTTTCGGGGTCTCGCCAAATCATCTGGCCGCCTCCAAAGCCTGCCATCTCATATTCGATGTGCACCCTATGGCCCAGTCTGGCAAGCTCTCGAACTACCTCGGGGTTGATTGCCGGCTCAACAGCCACTCTGCCTTCTCCCAGGAATCGGACCCGGGGCGCGTCAAGGGCTGCCTGGGGGTTCAAGCTGTAGTCCACTATGCCGCTCACGACCTGGACATGTCCTTGGGGCTGCATGTCGGCACCCATTACCCCGAAGGCTGCCAGGGGAACACCATCCTTGGTGATGAAGCTGGGGATAATGGTATGGAAGGGCCGCTTACCCGGTGCATAGATGTTGGGATGGCCTTCCTCTAGGCTGAATCCGCATCCCCGGTTCTGGAGGGTGATGCCGGTACCTGGGACTACAACTCCAGAGCCAAAGCCCATGTAGTTGGACTGGATGAAGGACACTATGCGGCCGTCTGCGTCTGCAGTGCAGAGATAGACTGTATCACCCAGCGGATTACCCGGCTCGGGAGCGGGCACGGCCTTCTCCTGACTGATGAGGCTTCGCCGCCTTTCAGCATACTCCTTGCTCAGAAGGCCCTTTACGGGGATATCCGCAAACATAGGATCAGCAACGTGGCGGTAGATGTCGGCAAAGGCCAGCTTTATTGACTCAACCACGAGGTGAAGATGGGCGCTGGAAAGGTGCGGAAGCCTTCGGAGGTCAAACCCCTCCAGGATATTGAGCGCGATGAGTGCAGCAATACCCTGGCCGTTGGGAGGAATCTCCCAAATGTCGTATCCCCGGTAGTTGATAGAAACAGGCTCTACCCACTTCGGTTCGTGTTCGGCGAGATCCTCCTTGGTCAAGTAGCCGCCGGTCTTGGCGGCATAGTCGGAGATTACCCCCGCTAGCTCGCCTCGGTAAAAGGCCTCACCCTCCGATTCGCCGATAAGCCGCAAGGTCTTTGCCTGCTCCGGACAAGCGAAAACCTCGCCAGCCCGCACTGCGCGGCCCTTGGGCAGGAAAGTCCTCCGGAAGACCTCGTTATCCCCAAACTGTTTCTCTGAAAAGCTCCAGTAATGGGCGATCATAGGCGGCACCGGATGTCCCTCTTCTGCGTATCTAGCCGCAGGTTCAACAAGGAGGGACAGAGGCATGGAGCCGAACCTCTTGTTCAGGGCAACCCAGGCGGACACAGCACCGGGTACAGTCACCGGCAGCCAGCCGGTGGTGGGAATTGTCAGCTTGCCATTCCGCTTCTGCGCGTGTTTCCGCACTATATCCAAAGTCAGCCCCTTGGGCGATCTCCCCGAGGCGTTGAGGCCGTGAAGCTTCTTGCCGTCCCATACTATGGCAAAGGCATCGCTTCCCAGGCCGTTGGAGGTAGGTTCAAGCACTGTCAAGGCCGCCGCCACTGCCACCGCGGCGTCGACGGCATTACCTCCCTCTGCCAGGATCTTAATGCCCACCTGGGCGGCCAGGGGATGGCTGGTCGCCACAGCTCCCCGTTTACCCATAACTGGACTGCGTCGGGACGGATACGGTTGCGAGTAGTTGAAGATCAAAGTTCAGTTTCCTCCTTGAACTGTTATTCTAGTATCTCCAGCTGCTGGTAGCTTCTCCTTTAGTGTTAATTCCTTTGTAAAAGACGATGTCCTTGTACTTAGGTGCTAGCTGCTGTGCATCAGACTTCTCAAGGGGAGAAATAGACAATTTGTCTCCTGCAGCTGGGTTTCTAGGCAGGTTCTGGTAAGTCCTGTATGGAATAATAGAGGCAACTGTAGTCTCACGTAGTCTGAATGTTGACTACAGTCTCGCCTAGTGACAACCGAAAGGAGGACCGTTGCTGATGGATAACGATCTGCCTATTTGGAAACAGCCGGACAGGCCTTTGGAGGAAAGGGTAGAGGACTTAGTCAGCCGGTTAACCTTGGAAGAAAAAGTGAGTCAGATGGTGTACTATTCCTCAGCCATCAGCCGGCTGGGAATTAGGGAGTACAACTGGTGGAATGAAGCCCTGCACGGTGTGGCGAGGGCGGGAATTGCTACTGTTTTTCCTCAGGCCATCGGTATGGCGGCATCCTTTAACCAGGACTTGCTTCACCGGGTTGCCCAGGTGATCGCTGAAGAAGCTAGGGCCAAGTACAATGTGTTTGTAGAGCACGAGGACCGGGGTATCTACAAGGGGCTGACGTTTTGGTCGCCGAACATCAACATCTTCCGGGATCCCCGCTGGGGCCGGGGTCAGGAGACTTATGGAGAGGATCCGTACCTCACCGGGCGGTTGGGAGTGGCTTTTATCAAAGGACTGCAGGGTGACCATCCCCGGTATCTCAAGGCAGCGGCCTGTGCTAAGCACTATGCTGTTCACAGCGGACCTGAGCCAAAGCGCCACGAGTTCGATGCCGTGGTGAGCGAGAAGGATTTGAGGGAGACTTACCTTCCGGCTTTTCGGGATGCGGTGAAGGAAGGCAAAGTAGAGGCGGTGATGGGTGCTTACAACCGGGTCAACGGCCACCCTGCCTGTGCCCATCCCAAGCTGCTGCAAGAAATTCTCCGGGAAGAGTGGGGATTTGAAGGGCATGTGGTTTCGGATTGCGGTGCCATCGCAGACTTTCACCTGCATCATAAAGTCACCAATACACCCGAGGAATCTGCGGCCCTAGCTGTAAACAACGGCTGCGACCTTAATTGCGGCAGAGTATTTGAAAGCCTGCTGGAGGCTGTTAAGCAGGGTTTGATCAGCGAAGAGGCCATAGATAGGGCTGTTAAGCGGTTGTTCAGAACAAGGTTCAAGCTGGGCATGTTCGATCCCGAGGATATGGTGCCATTTAACAAGATCCCGTACGAAGTCAACGACTGCGAAGAACACCGGCAGCTGGCTTTGGAAATGGCCCGGCAGTCCATAGTGCTGTTGAAAAACGATGGACTCCTCCCCTTAGACAAAGACAAGATCAAGACCATTGCGGTTATTGGGCCCAACGCCGATGACAAACAAGTCCTTCTGGGCAACTACTTCGGTGAGCCCTCTAGGTACGTTACCGTGGTCAACGGCATCCGCAATGCCGTCAATAAAGACACCAAGGTGTACTACGCCAAGGGCTGCGATTTGCTGCAGGTCCACGATTCCCATTGGGGTAATCCTCCAACAACCGGCTTCGCTGAGGCCCTGGCCATGGCTGAGCGGTCCGATGTGGTTGTCATGTGTCTCGGCCTGTCGCCTCTGTTGGAGGGGGAAGAGGGCAGTGTAGCGGCCGGCGGCGGCGATCGGGCAGACCTGAATCTTCCTGGCGTACAGGAGGATCTCTTGAAGGCAATCAGTCAAATCGGCAAGCCCGTCATTCTGGTGCTCCTCAACGGAAGCCCCATCACCGTCAATTGGGCCCACGAAAACGTGCCGGCCATCATCGAGGCCTGGTACCCGGGAGAAGAGGGAGGCACCGCCATTGCCGATGTGATCTTCGGCAATTACAATCCTGCCGGCAGACTGCCCATTACCTTTGTCAAATCCACAGACCAGCTGCCTCCTTTTGAAGACTACTCCATGAAGAACCGCACCTACCGGTACATGGAGGATGAGCCTTTGTATCCCTTTGGATACGGCCTGAGCTACACCAAGTTTGCGTATTCTGACCTGAAACTCAACAAGAGGGAGATAGCCTCTGGGGATGATGAACCGGTTCGGGTCTCGGTCAAGGTGAAGAACGTCGGAGAACGGGCCGGCGATGAAGTTGTGCAGCTTTATGTCAAGGACCTTGAGGCCAGCGTCACAGTTCCCAAGTGGGAGCTCAGGGGCTTTAAGCGGGTGCATATCAAGCCCGGTGAAACGGTGGAAATTGAGTTTGAACTGACGCGCAGACACCTTTCTCTAATAGATAACGACGGTCGCCGTTTGCTGGAACCCGGAGCCTTTAGGATTTATGTAGGAGGCCAGCAGCCGGATGACCGAAGTCGGCAGCTCACGGGTCAGCAAGTCCTAGAGGCTGAGCTGACTGTCACCGGCGAAGTTGTGGAACTGGAATACTAGAAGCCTAAGCGGGCGGGAGAGTGTCCCTCGGGGCACCCCCGCCCGCTTTGCTTGGGGCTCAAAGTCAAGCGGCGCGGTACGTACCGCGCTCTTTTATCAATAGGCCATGACCGTTCACGGAATAATCGGCGAAGAAGTCTGGGGACAAAAAGATGGGAGGAAGCAGGAATTGAACCAAGTTAACCGTATATTTACATTGAGAAGTAATCCACGGAGTTAACTAATTCGAGGCGTAGAATACTCCAGCGGCCGAGGAGAGTTGCGGGGAGATGCGGAAGGCCGGCAACGTCATGGATCTTCAGGACAGCAACCTGGAGCTGCTGTTGGAAATCATCAGAAATCATGATGATGTCAGCCGCCAGGATTTAGCAGAAAAGAGCGGTTTGAGTCCTGCAGGTGTTTCCAAATTGGTGTCTCTCTTGATCTCCAAAGGCATTGTCTACGAGGATGCCTTGATGAGCACAAGGAAGGGTCGGCGTGCTATCCGGCTAAAGATCAACAGAGATGCCATGTATGCTGTCGGAATACGCTTTGCCCGTCAGTACGTGAAGTGCGGTTTGTTTAATGTCAAAGGAGAGCTCCTGTATTCCAGCTACGAGCCGCTGCAGAATTTCACTGTCCAGCAGACCGTTGATCTCATGGTGGAAATGGCCGCCGAGGTCCTGCGGGAGTGCGGTGATAGGCGGGAACGGGTGGTAGGTGTCGGGATTAGTGCACCAGGTCCCCTTTTGGCTCGGGAAGGCAAAATTGCTCTCATCTCCAACTCCCCGGGATGGCGGAATATTTCTCTTGCCAAGACCATCGAAACGCGGCTGGGTATTCCTACGTTCCTAGAGCACGATGCCAATGCCAGTGCCCTGGCTGAAAAGTGGTTCGGCAAAGGGACTACCGCTAATCACCTGGTTTTCATCGCCGTAGGTCAGGGAGTCGGGGCAGGGGTCCTCGCTAACGGCCAGATCTTATCCGGGCATTTAAATGTAGCTGGTGAGATCGGCCACACCACTATTGATTACAATGGGCCTCTCTGCGACTGCGGTAATCGGGGTTGCTTGGAGATGTACAGCTCTAGTTTGGCTTTGGTGCGCCGTGCCAGGGAGACAGCGAGAGATGAGCAGCCGCCGGGATGGCCGAAGCCCGAGGAAATCGATGCAGAAAAGGTTTTCGCTTTGGCCCGTACCGGGGACGAGACGGCGCTGAAGCTCATCCGACAGGTGGGTCACTTTTTAGGGATCGGGGTTGTCAATGTGATCAATACATATAATCCCGACATGATCGTACTTGGAGATGAGATGGCTGAAGCTGGAGAACCCTGGCTGCAGGCTGTTAAAGAGGTGGTGGAGAAGCGGGTCATTCCCGAGCTGCGAAGTGAAACCATCATCGAGTTGTCCGAATTGCCTATAGAGCCGGCATTCTTGGGGGCTGGTGCGTTGGTCATTAAGAGGGTGTTCGGTAACCTCTCTCGGCTGCCCAACAGCGCTCGGTTTGCCGTCAAGAATGCTTAATTGAAAAATACGCGGCTGTAAAAAGTGCTGGCTCTGAATTAGGGGGGTGATATCAAAGGCACGAGCGAAGTAAGGGTATTTCAAAGCTGTATTGCCCGTTGGTCGTCTTCAAAAACCGAAGTACTCATTAAGTGAGGAGGAACTTAGATGAAGCGGATTCTGTTTCTCTCTATGCTCATGCTGGTACTGGTAATGTCTATGGCTGTAGAAGCTGCCCAGGCAGTGGAGCTCAAATGCGTTGCTTTCACCTGCCAGGATCTGCAGAACCCGTTCTTTAAGCTGATGGGCGACGCTGTCCGCAAGGCTGCCAGAGACATCGGCGGCCCCAACGTCCGCGTGCTGGTAGAGTCTGGAGATAACGACCTGGCCAAGCAGTTCCGCCAGATAGATGATTTCATCGCTGCTGGAGCGCAGATTATCGTCCTGAACGCATGCGACAGCGAAGGCATTGCACCGGCTGTACGGCGGGCGAAAGAAGCCGGCATTGTTGTAATCGCATCTGACGTTACCGCGGCCGGCGGCGTTGACGCCACCATGACCAGCGATAACTACCAGGCTGGGTACATCGTAGCCGAGTACATCGCTCAGAGACTCAACGGCGAAGGTAATGTAGTGGCCATCGTCGGTGACCCGGTATCTGCTTCCTTGGACCGCAAGCGCGGTTTCGATGACTGCATGGCCAAGTATCCGGGCATCAAGGTGCTCTCCGACACCATGAACGGCAAAGGCCGCAGAGAGCTCAGCATGAACATTATGTCTGACCTTCTGACTGCCTTCCCGAAGATTGATGCCGTCTGGGCCGTCAATGACCCGACTGCTCTCGGTGCAGAGCTGGCCATCAAGCAGGCTAAGCGGGATCACGAGATGTTCGTAGTGGGTGTAGACGGGTCTCCCGATGCTGTGGCATCCATGAGGCAGCCCGGCAGCATCTTTGCCGCTACCGCTGCTCAGGATCCATATTACATGGCTTACCATGCAGTTGAGGTGGGCTGGGAGATCCTGAACGGCAAGAAGCCTGAGAACGAGTTCGAGCTGATTCCTGTCACGCTGATCACCCAGAAGGAAGTGGCCGAGGGCTACTCCGGCTGGCCGGTTCATGAGTAATTAGTGTCGGTGTTAGTGGAGAGCTGCTCTCTTGGAGAGAGCAGCTCTCCAAGCCATGTGCCCTTAGAGGAAAATCGCCTGACTCTCTTGAAGCTGGGGAAAGTGTTTAGACTGCGTGCTTCTAGAGGTTAGGAGCATTGGGGGTTTGAAAGTGGCGGATGACAAGATATTATTGGAGATTAAAAGAGTTTCCAAACAGTACCCCGGTGTCAGGGCGCTAAAGGATGTTTCCTTTACCATTAATAAGGGAGAGGTACACGCCGTCGTAGGAGAAAACGGTGCTGGCAAGAGTACGTTGATGAAAATTCTCAGCGGCGTTGAGACCATGACCTCAGGGGAACTTGTTCTCGACGGAAAGCCCATCCGGCTTACAGGAATCAAAGATGCCATCGATTTGGGGATCAACCTCATCAGTCAAGAGCTTAACATCGCACCGGATATGACGGCGTATGAGAATATTTTCATCGGCAGCGAGATCAAGAGCAATGGGATGCTGAACCGCAGAGAGATGCGAGCCTTCGCCCAGCGGCTGCTGGACAGTCTGGGTGCCACCTTTAGTGCCGACACTTATGCTGGAGATCTCAGCATCGCTGAACAGCAGCAGGTGGAGATCGCTAGAGCTCTGAGATATGACAGCCGGATCCTAATCATGGACGAACCTACGGCGTCGTTAAGCGAGCGGGAGACGGAAAAGCTGTTTGAAGTCATTAGAGGTCTGCGTGCTCGGGGTATTACGGTGATCTTCATCAGCCACCGCCTCAAGGAGGTCTTGGAGATAGCCGATGCCGTAACGGTACTGCGGGACGGCATGTACGTGGGTACCATGCGGGGAGATGAGATACAGGAGCAGCAGATTGTTCGGTGGATGATCGGGCGAGAACTGGAGGACTATTACCCCGACACCAGCGGCATTTCCTCAGGGACGGAAGACTACTTCATAGTTGAAAACATGGGAGACAATGAAAATGTCTTCAATGTCTCTTTCTCGGTTAAGAAGGGTGAGATCCTCGGTATAACAGGACTGGTAGGAGCAGGCCGTACGGAATTGATCAATCTTATTTTCGGCATCCTGCCTAAGCAGACCGGTGAAGTGTACCTCGAGGGCCGGAGGCTGGATATTGGTGAGCCCGCGGATGCCATCAAGCTGGGGATCGGATACGTCCCGGAAAACCGGCGGGATTACGGACTGTTCCTGGAGCTCTCCTGTGCCCACAATATCGTCATCAACGTGGCTGACAGGGAACCCATTTCCCGCTACAAAATCCTCAACCTCAGGAAGGTGGAGGAAGTTGCTTGGAGAGCTGTCAAGGCTAGGAACATCTCTACTCCCGATATAGACCGGGAAGTTATGTACTTATCTGGAGGCAATCAGCAGAAAGTACTGCTGGCCCGCTGGCTAGAGGCCCGGCCTAAAGTGCTCATTCTCGATGAGCCTACCCGAGGAATAGACGTTGGAGCTAAGAGCGAGATCTACCAGTTGATAGCTGAACTTGCCGCGCAGGGCGTGACCATTATCCTGATTTCCAGCGAACTGCCGGAAGTCATAGGTTTGGCTCAGCGCATCTTGGTGATGCGGGGGGGCCGTGTCGTGACGGAGTTAACCAAGCGGGAGCAGTTCGACCAAGAGCTGATTTTGGCCTATGCTTCTGGCATAAAGAATCCAGACTACTCCTTTGAATATGCGGAAGGGAGATAGGGACGTGGCTGTTAGCGAAGCGCCAAGAAAGGATTTGTTTAAAAGGATCACGAGGAACTTAGGCATCTTACCCATTCTACTGATATTCTTCGCCGTGTTCTGGATCCTGACGCCCAATTTCCGGTCTTTCAATAACATGATGAATATCATGAGGGCTACCTCTATCAACATGGTTATCGCCGCTGGTATGACCATGGTCATTCTCACCGGCGGCATAGACCTGTCAGTAGGTGCTGTCGCAGCTTTGACGGCGGTTGTAGCCCTGAAAGTGTCGCTGACCTCGGCGTATTACCTAGCCGTGCCGACGGCGCTTTTGACCGGCATGGCGGCGGGTTTGATTAACGGTGCGTTGGTTGCCTACGTGGGACTGCCGCCTTTCATAGCGACTCTGGGATCTATGACGTATCTGCGGGGTGCGGCGTTCCTGCTGTGCAACGGGGTATCCATTATCAACAGCAATCTGAGCTTTGCTTGGATCGGCAACGATTATTTGGGACCGTTCCCTTGGCTGGCGGTAATAGCCCTGCTGGTCATAGCCGTTGCCACCTGGATCCTGAGAAAGACAGTGTACGGCATGCGGGTGTATGCAGTAGGAGGCAATATACAGGCCGCCCGATACACTGGAATCAAAGTCAGGAAAATGCTCCTCTCGGTTTACGTGATCAGCGGCTTTTGTGCTGCCCTTGGGGGAGTTATGATCGCCAGCCGGCTTTACAGCGCCAACGGGTTGATCGGAGAAGGCTATGAGCTGGATGCTATCGCAGCCACCATCATCGGCGGCACCAGCTTCGCCGGCGGTAAAGGTACCGTAATCGGGACCTTATTTGGAGCCTTGATTATGGGTATCATCAACAACGGTTTGACAATCTTGGGCGTCTCCTACTACACGCAGCAGGTTGTCCGCGGTATTGTGATCATCGCAGCGGTGACCATCGATATTGTGCGGAACCAGTTATGGAAGAAGTAGAGCACGCGAACCAGCAGCTGCGCGGGCGATTAGCCTTGGCTGAGCTGGACATATCGCGGGAATGCATCAAGTAGGAACTTGTGCTCTGCGACACTGACTAGTTAGGATGAAGGCCATAATGAAGGTATTGGGGATCGATTTCGGCACGACCTCTTTCAGCGGATGCATATATGATTGCGAGGCCGCCCAGAGTTGGTATGTAACCAGCTATAACTCAAGCCACAAGGGAGCCGGCCTTAAGCGGGAGTTTGATATCCAGAAAGTCAGGCATGATCTTTACTCATTCATCGACAAGTTGGCCGGAGAATTCGATCTGTCGGAAGTCAAGGCAGTTTCCGTGACCGGCAACATGCACAGCTTTTTCTTGGTCCGGGAAGGGCGGCCGATCACGGATATCATCACGTGGCAGGATGAACGGGTGCTGGAGGAGTACAAGGACGGGCTTTCCTACGTTGAGTATGTCAACGAAACCTATAGGCCTTGGTTTTCCAAGTACCAGCACCGGGTGAGCTCCGGATACGCGGTGACCACACTGCTGTACCTTCTGGCATCGGGGATCCTGGGAGCAGAAGGCTTTGCAGGCTGCTCCCTTCATTTTGCTCCGGATTTTATCGTCCATGAGCTTATCCGAGGCCCGGTCCCCATCGAAGGTGCCGGCGTTACCGATCACTCGCTGGCCCACGCCAGCGGGCTATATGCGTTAGAGAATAGGGACTGGAACCACCCCCTGATTGAGGCCATGGGCTATCATGGGATTGCTTTCCCCAGAATCGCAGAACCTGGTACTTTCCTAGGAGTGGTGGGAGAGCATATCCCTTGTTTGCGGGGTATTCCTGTTTTTCTGGGAATGGGAGACAATCAGGCATCGGTGTTCGGCGCCCTAATGGAGAACGGGGTGAGTAGAGAACTGCAGGATACGGCCAGTTCCCCGCCGGTTGTGATCAGCATGGGCACCAGCGGCCAAGTATCCGCCGTAGTTGACAGCTATCCTGAAGGTTCGGAGCTTATCGACTGCCGACCATTCTTGGACGGCAAGATCCTCCTGGTGGGGGCAACCCTGGCCTGCGGCCGGGCCTTGCAAACAATAAAGGATTTTATCCAAAGCGTTGCTCGGGCAATTTGCCAAGAGGAGATCGGCGATGAGGAAGCCTATGAAATCTTAGGCCGGTGCATCCTGCCCAGTTCACCTTTGAGGTTTCAGACAACCATCAATGGGACTCGGGAGCAGCCGGACAAAAGAGGTTCTATAACCAACATCGACTTAACCAATTTTACCATTGAGAATGTAGTTACCGCTGCAGCCTACGGCATAGTGGAAGAGCTGTACGACTACTACCGGGAGATGGATATCGACTGCGGTGTCATTATTGGAGTGGGCAATGCCTTGCGGAGGAATGCCTTCTTGGTGGACATAGTGAAACAGGTGTTTGGCAAAGAAATGCGTCTCAGCAAGGCAACTGAAGCCGCCAGCTTCGGTGCTGCGGTTTGTGCCCTGAGGGGGCTGCGGTTCTAGAACTGCTTGTTTTCACCGCCGGATGCGGACGGCTGTTAAGGCCTGTGCGTCCGGCGGTTTTTTATATATAAAGATATGGCGGAACCCCGATAAATAACCAGAATTACCTGATGAAAACTATAAACTTGCGGAATAGATGCGAAGACTGCTATACTAATCATAGGGATGCAGTAAACGTTTAGCTTGACAAATACAGTGGAGAGTCATGCCATGCCTACCATCAAAGATGTGGCAGCTGAGGCCGGGGTTTCCATAGCGACTGTATCGGCGGTGATCAATGGGACACGTCCTGTCAGCGAGACCACCCGCCGTCGGGTGGAGGCTGCCATTGACAGGCTTGGTTATCAGCCAAACAGGATGGCCCGGGGGCTCAAGCAGGGGAAAAGTCAGATCATCGCCTACATCTTGCCATCTGTGACCAATCCCTTTTTCCCTGCCATGCTTAAGGGCATAGAGGACGTAGCCTATCAAGCGGATTATTCGGTCTTGGTGTGCAATACGGAAATGGAACCTGAGCGAATTAAGCGCTACTCTCAGCTGGCTGCGGAGATGCATATTGACGGTGTGATCATCACTTCGCCGGGCTTGGATGTTATCCATGGACTTGTTGGATGGTTGAATGAGCGGGGGATTCCCAGCATTATTCTTCACGGGCCGCGGTCAATAAAATCGGTAGACCGAGTGCTGGTCGATGACGAGGAATGCGGTTATCTTGCTTCATCGTATTTGGTGAAACAGGGTCACGAAAGGATAGCGTACATAGGCGTAAAAGGCAGTACCACTAGCCAGCTGCGGTATCAGGGGTTTGTCAGAGGTCTGAACAGCCGAGGGCTGAAGTCAGATGAAGAATATGTCTGCTTAGGTGAAAGCTTTTCTCAGCAGGAAGGGTACCGTTTAGGCAAGGCGTTGTTGAGAAGGCCGGTACATCCCACGGGAATCGTTGCTGCCAATGATCTGATGGCTGTTGGCCTGTGGGAGGCGGTAATCGAGTCGGGATTGGGTGTTCCGAAAGACGTTTCTCTTGTCGGCATCGATAACACTTTGGCTGCGGTACTGCGGCCCCAGATGACTTCAGTGAGAATCCCTACTTACGAAATGGGCAAAATCGCGGCCAGACAGCTCATAGACAGGATAGACGGCGACGTTGAAGCTCCGCCCATGACCATCTGCCTGCAGCCCGAGTTGGTATGCGGCGGTACAGTCGCTTCCCTCCGATAGCACCCGAGAGCTGCTTCATTTGGGTGCTGCTTTTTGTCTGTCAAGAAAAACAGCGGACAAAATACAGATGAAATTATGCGAGGATTAAGAAGGAATATGACAGGAGGAAGAGAAGAAGTAATTGTCAACGATCTAAACGTTTACGTGAGAACTGCATTGTAGAGAGGAGAGCGAAAATGCCCTTTAAGGTGGCATTTATTGGAGCGGGGAGCATCGGTTTTACCCGAACGCTTTTGCGGGACCTATTGTCTGTACCGGAGTTTCACAACATCGAAATCGCGTTTACAGACATCAACGAGCGAAACCTGGATATGGTGACACAGCTTGCCCAGCGCGATATAGACAGCAACGGTCTGGATATCAAGATCCAGGCAACCCTCAATCGGCGGAAAGCTTTGGAGGGCGCAAAGTACGTCTTTAACTTGGTCAGAGTTGGCGGGTTGGAGGCTTTCGAACTTGACATAGAGATTCCCCTAGAATACGGCATCGACCAGTGCGTAGGGGATACCCTGTGTGCCGGCGGTATCATGTACGGTCAGCGGGGAATCCCTGTGGTTCTGGAGTTCTGCAAGGACATTAGAGAAGTTGCTGCTGAAGGGTGCATCATGCTGAACTACGCCAATCCTAACGCCATGATTACCTGGGCGTGCAACAAATACGGAGAAGTACCAACCATCGGACTTTGCCATGGGGTTCAGCACGGGCACCAGCAGATTGCCGAAGTTCTCGGCCTGAAACAAGAGGAAGTCGACATCATCTGCGCCGGTATCAACCATCAGACTTGGTACATCAAGGTGCTGCACAAGGGTAAGGACATGACCGGCATGCTGCTGGAGGCCTTTGAAAAGCATCCGGTATACAGCAAGACTGAGAAGGTGCGCATAGATATGCTGCGCCGTTTCGGCTATTACAGCACAGAATCCAACGGGCACCTAAGTGAATACGTGCCCTGGTACCGTAAGCGTCCGGAGGAAATCAAGGACTGGATCGATTTAAGCAGCTGGATCAACGGTGAGACCGGAGGTTACTTGAGAGTTTGCCGGGAGAGTCGGAACTGGTTTGAGGTCGATTTCCCCAGCTGGCTTAAGGAGCCGCCGATGGAATATGCTCAGGAGAAGCGGAGTCAGGAACACGGTTCCTATATAATCGAAGCCCTGGAAACCGGTCGGACATACCGGGGGCACTTTAACGTGGTAAACCGGGGGGTTATCACCAACCTGCCTTACGATGCGGTGGTCGAAGTGCCCGGATATGTTGATGCTACCGGCATACATATACCTGTAATCGGCGATTTGCCCTTAGGCTGCGCAGCGGTGTGCAATGCCAGCATTACGGTACAGCGCTTAGCGGTGGAAGCAGCAGTGCGGGGCGATGACCTCCTGCTGAGGCAGGCCATGATGATGGATCCGTTGGTGGGTGCTGTGTGCAATCCGCCGGAGATTTGGCAGCTGGTGGATGATATGCTCATCGCCCAGGAACAGTGGCTGCCCCAGTACAAAGAGGCCATCGCCAAAGCCAAGGAACGCAGGGCGGCGGAACCCAGAATCCCCCCCAAGAAAGGGTACCGGGGTGCTGCTCGACTGCCGGAAAAAACGGTGGAGGAAATGGCCAGGGAAAAAGAGGCAGCCCAAAAAGCCGAGCCTCAAGGCCAGCAGTGAGGTGGACCAGCTGCTTTGCCTGCGCCGGTTCTTGCACTGACAGCTGGGCAAGCTGGGTATCGCGTCGCTTGGGGGGAACAGGAATTGGCCCAAGGTAAGCTCCTCTTGGATGTGCAGAATCTCAGCACCCATTTTAAGACAGAAGAAGGTATTGTCAGGGCTGTGGACAGGGTCAGCTTTCAAGTCTTTAGGGGCCAAACGCTGGGAGTTGTCGGGGAAAGCGGCTGCGGCAAGAGCGTCACTGCCAAGTCCATTTTGCAGATTGTCCCCAAACCCAACGGCAGCATTGTCGGCGGCAGAATTCTCTACTACAGAGAGGACGAGGTAATTGACATCGCTGCCCTGCATCATCAGAGCCACCAGATGCGGGAGCTGCGGGGTAATGAAATATCTATGATCTTTCAAGAACCGATGACTTCACTCAATCCCGTGTACACCATCGGCGCTCAAATTATGGAGGCTATTCAGCTTCATCAGAAGCTGGATAAGCGGGCGGCTCGGGAAAAGGCCATTGAAATGCTGGCGAAGGTAGGTATTCCATCGCCTCAAGATAGGGTGGACCGCTATCCCCATGAATTCAGCGGAGGGATGCGTCAGAGGGTGATGATCGCCATGGCTCTGTCCTGCAACCCCAAGCTGCTGATTGCCGATGAGCCTACGACAGCCTTGGATGTCACGGTGGAAGCACAGATCATCAACCTCATGCAAGACCTGCAGGAGGAGATGGGCATGTCCATCATGATGATCACCCACGACCTGGGGGTGATCGCGGGAATCGCCGATCGGGTACTGGTGATGTACGCGGGCTGGGTGGTAGAAGAAGGCTCCACAGAGGAGATTTTCTACTCTCCCAAGCACCCATATACAGAGGCCCTGCTGGAGTCGGTTCCCAGGATAGGATGCAGGGGACGTTTGAGCTCCATCAAAGGCACTGTCCCTGATCTCACCAACTTGCCGCAAGGGTGGTGCTATTTCGCTCCGCGGTGCTCTTATGTGATGGACATCTGCTGGGAGGAAGAACCTCCCATGCATTTCCTGGCCACGTCCGAAATGTGGTGTAAATTCTCCTCCTGGTCGGTGAGCCGGTTCTACGCAG
>DUMM01000043.1 GCA_012839845.1 Bacillota bacterium
CCCGCCACAGCATAGACCATGAGCCCTGCTAGTATGGGCATAATGTAGACCAGAAAGGCCGCCCACAGCGCGCCGGTGGTTTCGAAGCTCACCTGGACAAAATCACCCTGCTGGGCTCCGGCGGCATTTGTCGCGCGTACCCGAACATTCATGTCGACATCCTGAAACATCTGGTGGCTGCAGCCCCCGTGCGCACAGCCTGCCGTTCTCCTGATCTCCACTGTGACAGTGCCGCCATCTGGTTCTACGGCAATGACTCTTCCAATCTGGGTGTTAATCAATTCCATCCCTTCTTCAACCGTGCCCCTGCGTCCGGAAAGTATCGGCTCATATCTGAGGCGGGGGCGAAACGTACTCCAAATCCAGCCTGCCTACCCCCAGCGATACGGTTATATCATATGCAGAAAGCGCCGTTTCGTAGTCGTCGCTAACCCAGTATTCTCCCATCTTCTTTAGACCTGCAGAGTCCAGGTCATGACTGCCCAGAGGGTTCTTGACCTGAATCCGCAGTCCCACACCTCGGGGAACCCGCAATCTTACTGAGGATGCGCCTCCCCGAATCCCAATCTCTCCCCGAAGGCCTTTATCCGGAAGAGCTAAGTCTATTCTGCCCGCTCCTAGCTCCGCAGTCAGGCTTGCTACAGGTACACCTCGCAAGTCTCCAACCAGCCTGCCTGCTCCTAGCTCCAAGCGGATTTCCCACGGGACCATAGCTCCCAGCGCTACATCTCCCTGATAGCCAGCACTGCCGACAAACCAGCTTCCAGCCCTGGGGGAAGACAGGGTGACGACAGCACGCCCTCCCAGCTGCTGGTACCCCCAGATGGGCATGCCTTTGCGAAAGGATATCCTCGAGGAAACCAGACTATCGGCAGAACCTGTGAGGTTCAGCGTGCCTGCAGGCAGCCGCAGCGCCAGCTCACCCTGGGTGATGGATGGTTCCCACTCCTTGGAATAGGATGCAGAACGGAGAATTTGACGATGCCCTTGGGTAGCTCTCGGTCCGAGCTGCATTCCCACAGAGTTGAAGGCAGCAAAAACGATGACGGCCACCAGCAGCAAAGGCCCGAGGAAAACCCACCGGGTATCGGCAAGCAGCATGGTCAAGCCGATGGAAATCAAGACCACAGGCCAAAGCTGTCTCAGGGCGTGCCAAAAATCCCAACGGAGAAAGCCCAGATTAGTCATCAGCATCAGTACACCCAAGAGGATCAGCGCGACTCCGACCCACATCTGTCTGGCCCGCATAAGCTACCTCCGCCCTCTTGCCAATACCACGATTCCGGCAGCGATCAAGGCAATTGGTACTAACCAAGCTAGATCAATCCAGGTCAACAGCTGCTGCCCCAAAAAGACCAATCCTACTATTATGAGCAAGCCGCCGAGCAGGCGCCGCCGGTGCTCCCCTTGATCTTTGCCGCCATCCCCAACGATCTCACTGCTTTCCTCCACCGTCGATTCCTCAGGAATGATCAGCCAGGCAATCAAGTAGAAAAGCACAGCATTAGCCTGGACCAACGCCAGCAGCACAAAGATCACCCGGATGATTACCGGATCTACTTGGAAGTACTCGCCCAAACCGCCGGCGACGCCGCCCAGTACACGGTTAGTCCGGGAACGATACAGTCTATCCATTCTCTCACCCTTTAACGCTGTCGTGGCCTCAACAGCCCGCTGCCAGATATTTCTCCTGCCCGCCGAACTCCAAAACCGGTTAAACCAGCTCGTCTCGCATAGACATTCCTACTCGAGCAATGATAGTATATCACTATGGGGTGCAGCCGGCAATTAGTACCGGCCCCCTATGGCACGAAGCAGCAAATCTATCCCATGGACAGAAACCGGAGGAAACAAGTTGCTGATAGACAGTTTCCTGGCGTTATCGGTAATTGCGTTCTTAGCTGGAATAGGCAATTCCAATGCTTTCGGTCGGAGATTGTGCCGGCCTGAACATCCCATAGACTGTATTATTCTAGACATTTCCGCTGCAGTTGTCCCTGTTCTCACCGCCCGGTTGGCCGTAGGCAGCGGCATGAGCGTGGTTTTGGCAGGGCTTGTCAGCTTTGTGACATTCCATCTAGCCAACTGGAAACCCGCTAAGTACAAACTCCAGCGGTACGTTCCTGTTCTTGTGACTTTGGGTTTCCTCTCTCCCATCACCCTGGTACTGATCCTGATCCTCTGGCAGCACCTGCGCCGTCACAGGGTTTCAGTTTCAGTCAGCATGCTACTGATGGGCATTGCATCTATACCGCTCTTGTGGGTTCTGCACCGCCGGGACCTATATGTCCTGTTTGCTCTAATTTGGTTGATGGTTATCCTGTACAACGAAAGCCCCTACCTGCGCTGGAGGAATCTACCGGTTGCCGCGGCAGCGGACCTTAATTCAGACTCAGGCAATATGAAGCTGCGGCAGAGGCGCATTCTCGTGAGACGACTGCTGAGCATCGGCATAGTCGCAGCATTGGCGGCTTTCCTGTTCTTCAACCGCTATGTCTACCGGGGTTTTGGACTGCAACCCGAGCTTTTCCGAGTCGGCAATCGGGAACTCCCCTTTATTGCCCTTACCTTCGACGACGGACCGGATCCCCTATACACACCCTTGATCCTCGATATTCTCCGTGAGAAGGACGTCAAGGCCACCTTTTTTATGATCGGCAGGCACGCTGAACGCCATCCAGAGATAGTCCAGCGGATCGTGGAAGAAGGCCATGACATCGGCAACCACACCTACAGCCACAGAAACCTCTATGGATTGGACGAGAAAAACACGTGGAATGAAATTGCCAAAGCCGATGAAGTGATCACCAAGATAGCAGGGACCAAACCCTACCTGTTTCGCCCTCCCAGGGGGTTGTACACAGATGCGTCTATTGAGTTTGCCCACGAGCTGGGCTACACCACTGTACTGTGGTCCGTCAGCTCCCGAGACTGGGCAGAGATAAGCGCTAACCAGCTGGCACGGTATGTGATCAACAACACCCGTGGGGGAGACATCCTGCTGTTCCACGACAGCGGTAGTTTCATAGGAACCTACGGAGGTTACCGGTACAACACAGTCAACGCTCTCCCGCGCATCATCGATGAACTGGAGGCCAAGGGTTTCCGCTTCGTCACGGTAAGCCAGCTGATGATGATTGCCGGCTTAACAGAAAGCGATGACCCCCTCCTGCCCGATATTCTCCGGGTACCTCCCTTTAGTGACGGAAGGGAGCAGCTGGAGATTTCACCAGAACCCTAAGATTTAGGCTTCCCCAAGCATATCCAGCAAAATCTCGATGTTCTCCGGCTTGGCGTCTCCGGGAATATCGTGGGCAGGAGCGACAATATAGCCTCCATTTAAGGCCATTTCTTTAAGTCTGGCCACTTCTAGCTTCACCTCGTCGGGGCTTCCGAAGGGGAGAAGCTTTTGGGTGCTGATGCCGCCCCAAAAGGCGAGGCGGCCGGCGTACTGCCGCTTGACTGAGTAAATGTCCATGACTTCCGGCTGAAATGGGTTAAAGCAGTCCACCCCGATCTCCACCAGATGGGGGAACAAATCTGCCACCGCCCCGCAGGAGTGAATAAAAACCTTTTTTCCCCAATCCTTCACCCGCTGGTACTGTTTGGCTAGTACCGGCTTCAGCACTTGGCACCAGCGCTCTTCACCCATGATGATGCCCCGCTGCGTGCCGAAATCGTCGCCAAACAACACGGCATCAACCGCTGGAAAACGGGACAATCCCGCATCGATTACGGCCAAGTTAAACTCCAGAATGCGGTTGAGCAAGGCTTCGGCAAAGGATGGGTTGACGATCATATCCGCCAAGAAATCCTCCAGGCCTCTCAAAGTCCAGGCCCGCTCGTAAAGGCTGAAGTCCAGGCGCAGAACGTGAAACTTGTCCGGGTATCTATCTAGATTAGCCTTTAACTGCTCAAATCTGCTGTCCAAATTTGGATCCGGCCATTCAAAGTCATCCAAGTTCTCAGGGGTGATACACGGCTTTGGCAGTCCAATATCCGGATCTTGGCTGCGGTCCCATTGGACGCCGAATTCATCGGTGTACAGCCCGTCTGCATCCCGTACGCCGTATTCTATCCTAATCACAGGAGAATTCACGATATCTCCTATAGGTTCATTGGCAAAGGAATCATCCCCAAGATATGCTGACATCTTTTCCTTTGCTTTTTCTGTCAAGGTGATGCTGTAAGGCGCTCGCGGTACCGGGCGGTGTGCTAGTGCCTCGTGGACCAATTCCTTGCTGGTCATCAGTTAACCCCCTTGGATTCTCTCCGTTTTATTCCTTTTCTCAGCCACCTACTATTCTCCGAACAATTCCTGCATCGCACCCTCAAGAGGAAGACCGGAGCAAAAACCTTTGCCAAACACGAGTGGAGATCTTTCCCGATGCCGTCCCGCACTACTGAAAAGAGGGGGCA
>DUMM01000044.1 GCA_012839845.1 Bacillota bacterium
CTGCAGCAGAATGGAGCTAGCATAACTATGGCGCAACCCACACCATTGAGCAAGGGGCCACGCAAGGATGAGTCATAAAACCACTGGAGGCCGGCAGCTAACCGTACAAATGGCACTTTACCAGCACACCATCGACTTCTACTGTCGGCGGCACCTTTTCATCGCAGACCGGCATCGCTTTGGGGCAGCGGCCTGAGAACTTGCAGCCTTGCCTCAAGAAATCCCTCTCCTCAAAGCCAGACAGCCTGATCCTTCCTGTCCACTTCTTGGCCGGGTCCGGCTCAGGCACCGAATCCCTCAAGATCTTGGTATACGGATGTTTGGGGTCAACCAACACCTTGCTTACCGGGCCCATCTCCACGATATTTCCCCTAAACATCACCGCGATGCGGTCGCTGACGTAATACGCGGTGGCAAGGTCATGGGTAATATAGATCACGCTCACCCGGCGCTCATCTCTTAACACCCTAAACAGGTTACAGACGGACATCTTGAGGGATGCATCCACCATGGAAACAGGCTCATCGGCTAAAATCAGCTTAGGTCCTGTAATCAGCGCCCTGGCAATGGAGATCCGCTGCAGCTGCCCGCCGGAGAACTCGTGGGGATACTTGCGCTCAACATCCTTGTAGTCTATGCCCACAAGGCGCAGGGCCTCGGCTACTGCGTCCTGTACCGCGCCGTTGCTATCCTTTGAGCCGTAGTTCCGGCTGGTTTCCAGGAGATACGTTTCCACCGGCCGCAGGGGATTGAAGGTTTCAAAGGGGTTTTGAAAGACAGCCTGTACCTCTTGGTTGAACTGTGCGCGCCTTCCGCCCTTTGTGAGTTCCTGCACGGGAGTCCCTCTGTACAGCACCTCGCCGCTGGTGGGCTCAAGGAGGCCTAGAATCATGCGGGCTAGAGTAGTCTTCCCGCAGCCGCTTTCGCCGGCTAGGGTAAAGATTTCGGGCTCTCCCTCATCTAGAGTGAAAGATGCCCCCTCCACCGCCCGCAGCCGCACCCGGTGAAAGCCGCCGCCGATGGTAAAGACTTTGGTTACGTCATTGACTGCCAAGAGCTTCGGAGCTTCCAACATCGGCATCCTCCTTTGCGGCTAAGAAGCAGGCCACCCGGTGATCCCTGCCCGCAAGG
This sequence comes from Bacillota bacterium, assembly GCA_012839845.1. Classification (GTDB taxonomy): domain Bacteria; phylum Bacillota; class Limnochordia; order DTU087; family DTU087; genus DTU087. Next base: position 1,132 of record DUMM01000044.1, read on the forward strand.
GATAAGCTGGGTATTTCCCTTCGGCAGATGGATTCAGCGTTCGGACAGCGGGGATGGAAGGCACAGCCCGGCGGGAGGTCAGCCAATGAAGGCGGCGTCCCCGGTGCGCTGAGGCGGTAGGACTTATCCCCAATGCGGGGCAGCGACCCGATGAGGTACTGGGTATACGGATGCAGGGGTTTAGCGAAGATCCGCTCTACCGGCGCTTCTTCAATAATTCTCCCGGCATACATGATGGCAACTCTGTCTGATATGTTGGCGTGAATGGCCATATCATGGGTGACCATCACGATGGTGTTGTGCTGCTCAGTCTGGATATCCCGGAGCAGCTGGATCACCCCCCGCTGGACCACGACATCCAGGGCAGTAGACGGCTCGTCGGCGAGGATCAGCCGGGGCTTTAGAATAGTGGCTAAGGCAATGGTCACCCGCTGCCGCATCCCTCCTGAAAGCTGGTGGGGATAGGCCTTCAAAGTGTCTACGGGCAGGCCCAGATCTTGCAGGTGGCTTCTTACCAAGCTCTCAAACCGATCCGGGTCTTTTTGGATATCCAAATGCGCTCCCACGAAACTCCTAAAGGTATCTCCAATCCTTCTTACAGGATTGAGAACGCTGAGAGACCCTTGAGGCACATAGGATATGTGCTGCCACATGAGCTTCTGCCGCTCTTCTTTGGGTAGGGAGAGAATATCCATCTCCCTGTCTCTGTGAAGGTACGTCACCCTCCCTCCCATATGCCGCAGGGGCGGCCGGATGCTGCCCAAAAGGCTCTTGAGGAGGGTGCTCTTACCGCAGCCTGACTCGCCGGCGATTCCCAGGACTTCGTTTTCCCTCACTGTGAGGGATACGTCATTGACCGCCTTTACGGCCCGCTCCTCGCCGGCACTTTCCATTATGTAAAAGGCCTTTAGTTTTTCTACCCGCAGTACATCCATGCTGCTTACCCCTTTATTCCCTGCAGGCGCTGAACCCGGATGCGGGGATCGAGAAATTCATTGATGCTCAAAGAGAGGAGGTACAGCGCCAAGAAGATGAAGACACATAATACCACCGGTGTGAGAATCCACCACCAGAACCCCAGGAGCATTGCCTGGGAGTTAACTGCCCAGTGAATCATAGTCCCCAAGGTTGGGATTTCGAGACTGACAAGGCCCAAGACTGCCAGGGTGACCTCCATGCCCATGGCCCAGAGCATGTTGTTCATAGCGGTGGCAGTAATCAAGGGGAAGATATAGGGCATGTATTCCCGGAAAATGATCTTCCCGGTTGACATCCCCGAAAGAACTGCTGTATACGTAAACTCCCGCTCCCGCAGGCTCAGGACCTGAGAGCGGATTACTCTGGCATCCCACGCCCAGCCGAAGATTCCCAGCACAATGCCGAGGCTGGTTACGCTGAGCCTAGATTTGAAAATCGAGGTGATGAGAATCAGGATGGGAAGCAGCGGCAGGATGACGAAGCTGTCGGTCACCGTCATTAGAAGGCGGTCCATGAGTCCTCCCCGGTATCCGGCCAAGAGGCCGACAGCAACCGCAATTATCCGGGAGCTTATTACCGCAATGGCCCCCATCACCAGCGAGTTTCTGATGGCCCAAAGGGCCTGCCAGAACACATCCTGACCCATGGAGTTGGTCCCCAGCCAGTACTTGCTGGAGGGAGGCAGATCTCTCGGCACAACATTCCACAGCCTGGGATCGTGGGGGCTGAAACCGGCGAGCACCGCTCCTACGAACAGCACCGCTATCACAATAAAGCCGAAAAGGAAACGCCGGTCCCGCTGGAAAAGGGCCTTAACTGCCTTGAGCATTGTGCTTCCCTCCTTGCTCTGATGCTATTCGTACCGGATGCGGGGATCTAGGAAGGGGTAGATCAGATCCATGAGCAAGACTCCGGTAGCGATGGCCACCACCGACAGCAAAGTGATCCCCATCATGAGGTTATAATCTCCGGTGTTGATGCTGCTGTAAAGCAAAGTGCCAAGCCCCGGATAAGAAAACACCGTTTCCGTGATCAAGGCTCCCCCAAAGATCTGCCCCAAGGACAGCGTCAGGCCTGTGATCTGGGGCAGCATGGCATTTCTGATGGCGTAGTTGTACAGGATCTCCCCGTCCTGGACCCCGGCAATTTGAGCGTAGACGATGTAATCCTCCGCCAGGAGGTTGGAGACTAATAAGCGCATGGTCATAAACCAGGTGGCAATCCCAACGATAACCAGCGACAGCGCCGGGAGAAAGGCGTGTTTGAGAATATCTACAATCAAGTCCCAGCTGAGGACGAACCTACGGCCGATGGAGAACCCGCCGGTTACTGGAAAAACCGGCAGTGCATAAGCCAAGAGCAAAAGCAAAGCCAGGGCAATGATGTAATACGGGATCGGCCGAATGAGCATAGCAATATTCTCCATCAGCTGTGCCCATCGGCGGGTGCTGTAGTAGGCGGCAATTCCCCCCAAGATGTTCCCCACAATCCAAGACAGAACTGTAGTGGTTACCAAAAGGCCCACGGTCCACGGCAGGGAGATGCGGATAAGGGTCATGACTGGCGTTGGAAACTGGACGTAGGAGGGGCCAAAGTCTCCCCGCAGGAGCCTGCGCCACATGGTGATATACTGCTCTGTGAGGCTCCCTTTCAGCCCGTAAAGCTCCAGCAGCGCCTCCCGGATCTGCTCGATGGCCCTAGGATCGAGGAACGCTCCTTGGATGGTAATCCGCTCAAGGGTCTGCTGCACAGGGTCTACGGGCATGAGGCGGGGGATGATGAAGATTAAGGTACCGCCGATGAAAATGACCACTAGATATTGAACAATGCGGGGGAGTAGATATCGCTTGAGAAAAGCCACATCCGCGCCTCCTAGCTTTGGTGGGCGCCCAGCCCCCGGAATTCATCTCGGAAGCCGGGCGCCAAATCGTCTAGAGCATAACTCTCGCCTTATTTCTTACCAGTCGGCTCCAAGAACGGCAGCATGAACTTGAAGTTGGGCCAGTGCTGGTACGGCTGCTGGTACGGATTCTCTGCACCGGGATAGTTGGTCCAGTAGGTCTCATCCCAGCCGACAAAGCCCGGATAACCGAAGGTGGCAATGGAGGGCATTTCGGCTGTGGTGATCTTGAGCCCTTCAATGGCTAGGGGTATCAGCTCTGGATCATCAAAGCCGATCCTCTCCAGTTTGTCAATTATCGCATCGAGATCCGGATGGGACCAGCGGCCTTGCTGGCCGTAGGTGACCTCTCCTATCGGCCGATGCAGATCAGAATCCCACATGCGGATAGTACGGTAAAGGTCCGGATGACCGCCCCACGGTTCGTAGGCCGGCCAGACGCTGGATACTTCAAACTGGCCGTAAGTTGCCAGAGTACCGTACTGTTCGGTGGTGACTACTTCGACATCGATGCCGAACCTGCGCCACTGCTGGGCAACGGCAAAGCTGTTCTTGTAGCCTGGATGGGATGGGTTGGGGTGGCTGGTAATGGTGATCTTCCACGGCGTGCCGTTGGGCAGGAGCCAGCGTCCGCTGCTATCCCGTTTGAAGCCGTTGCGCTCAAGCAGCTGTGCGGCAACCTCCGGCGCATATTTCCACCAGCCGTAACCAAAGATCTCCCTTTGCTCCGCGGGGTCATCGGGAACTGCATAGCCCCGGGAAACAGCATATTCTGCCAGCCTCTGGGCTGCACCGGGATCGTAGGGCTTGAAGGGCTCACCGTCCACCTCAATATCCAAGGTGAACTCCCGCAGCCACTCCTCCATGGGTTCGTAGTACCAGTCAAGGTACACGGGTGTAGGAGGCACCAAGAGAGCACCCATCACGCCGGCGCCGTCAAAGGCCAGGGCCATTACGTCGACAATATCTATGGCCAGGGCCAAGGCCCAGCGGACGTCTTTATTGTTGAACGGTTCAACCAGAGTGTTGAGGGTTATACCGGTGATGCAGGGGTCTATGTTGACGATCCAGGGATACTCCCGCCGATAGGTGCGGAAGTTGGGATTATCCCAAGATGCCTGAAGCGACTCCATGGTAAGGTCGCACATATCCAGCTCGTGGCGGGATTGGGCAATGACCTTGCGCTCCGGCGGTCCATAGTAGTGGAAGAGGACGTACTTGGGCTTGGGCTCGCCGTACATCTGCCCTACCGCCGTCCGCTCCCAATCCTCCCGCTTCTCCCAGAGGAACCAGTATCCGCCGGGATCAACGTCTTTCAGCACATATTGGCCGATGCTGATGGGCGGGTAGAAATCGAAGGCCATGGGGTTGTCGACATTCTCCCAGATATGCTTGGGCATAATCCGGCAGGCACCCCACCGGTCGAGGAAATAGGTGTGGAAACGGGAGTTGGGCTCTTTGAGCTCGAAGACTACGGTGTAGTCATCGGTTTTGTATACTCTATCGACGAAGATGCTGAATTCCGCCTGGTAGTTCATCCCCGGATTGCCCTTCAGGAGCTCCACCGTGAAAACCACATCATCGGCGGTAAAGGGCACTCCGTCGCTCCAGTAAATGCCTTGGCGCAGCTTCACGGTCATTTGGGTGTAATCGTCGTTATAGATGGGAGGTGCTTCTGCCAAGACGTTCAAGATTTCACCCCTGGCATACTCTACGCACCAGAGGCTGTCCAGCATCAGCTGCTGAATGCCGGCATCCAAAGTGGTACCCGGTGCCCAGGCGTTGAACCGCCGGGGGTTAGGCGACCGGCCGGTGAGAATATCCACGATAATGGTCTCTTCCCTGGGAATATCCGGCCCGATCTGAGCCTGGGCCAGCGGAGATGCCGCTACCAAGAGGCTCACCAGTAAGAGAAGCAAACCTGCATGTCTCCCAGTAAATCTCATAACCTTCCCCTCCTCAGAACTAGACGCATTCTTGACGATTGAACCATCTGCCTTCGGCTGTGCGGTTTCGCTCGACTGGCGGCTTCACCCCCTTCCCTCGAGGTACTTGCATCGCCTGGCATGTCTTCTGGGAGGGATTGTGGATTTTGAGGAGAGCTGCTTATGGATCAAAGGGCACTACAGCTGTCATATCTGCTTCCATATCTTGCACAGGTGTTTCTCTCACATTGCGTTTATTTGATCATTCCTCCTTCTTTTGAATTTTTCCTTCTTTTCCGGAGCCAAATCTGCATTTGCACTGGGCTTTTCTTTGTCTGTTTTCTGACCTGCATCTGCTGCAGCAAGTGTTGGGAAGACCTGCCCGCAAGAAAGGCTGCCCGCCGGAGAATCCGGAAGCAGCCCGTTTGCTTGATTTTGAAGACCGACTGTAGCGAAAGGCCAAATTGTGACCAGCGGGACCCAATTAGGGCTCAGACCATTTCCCTTTGCAAATGACTCCTGTCGATTTCCCCAAAGCTCACCTGGCCAGCCGAATCCGGGTCAGGGAACAGGGCAGCACAAGCTCCAAGCTGTTCCCGTCCGCAGCCGCATCGCCAGCCACCCCTGCTGAATCGTCTGCGATACGATTAAGGCAGGAGCCTAACAAGCGGTCCTGCCTTAGCTAGAGGTTAGTTCCAACTCCAATAATCGCTTAGTCCTTTGCCGGCGGATACTCGGTATACAGCAGATACAGGGGTTCTTCGTCTTCTTCAATCTCCGGGAACCTGCCCACTGGTTCTAGGAACCTGTTGTCTACCCGATCATCGTTGACCTTCGAGACTTCACCTACTAGAACAGTCCCTGTTCCCTTTTCACCCCAGAACTGGTGATAGACCCCAGGAGCCAGTGTGATGCTTTCACCTGGAGTCAGCCGCACAATGGTTCCAGCTGGCGCAGTGTAGTTGCGGCCATCCACGGAGATTAGGACGGGGGTATCTGCCAGTTTTTCGTCTTCTGTGGAGTTGTAAACCTGGACTAAGAGATTGCCGCCGCCCCTATTGATAATATCCTCCATCTTCTTCCAATGGAAGTGGTAGGGAGTAACCTGCTCTTCCTCAACGATCAGCAGTTTTTCACAATAGGGTTTGATGTATTTCTTGTCATAGAAGTTGCCGTTGCGCAGTGTAAACATCAAAAGCCCGACTTTGTAAAAATCACCGCTGCCAAAATCGGTGATATCCCAGCCTAACATGTTGTCCCTGATCTCATCGTACTCCTTGCCCTTGGTCTCCCAATCCTTTGGGCCCCAAAAGGCAAAGGGAGGAAGATGAAATCCCATCTTCTTAGTAAACTCTACAGCGTTGCGCATAATCTGATTGAGCTCTGAGCGCTTCAAAAGGAACCACCCCACTCCTATGTTTTCAAAGGGACTGGTGGGGAAAGCTCCCCACCAGCTCAGTTAAGTCCTCTACAGCCTGCCGCTTCTACCGCTTACTTCAAGAACTCATCCACGTTATCTCTGGTGATCAGCTGGACAGGAACGTAGATGGTCTCAGGTACTTCTTCACCCTGCAGATACTTCACTGCTGTATCCACACCGATGCGTCCCATCTCATAGGGCTGCTGAGCAACGCTGCCCGCCAAGCCGCCCTCTTTAATTGACTGCAGCGCATCGGCGATGGCGTCAAAGCCGATGATCTTGACCTGGTTCTCTTTACGGGCAAGGCGCACGGCCTCCAGAGCACCTAGGGCCATCTCATCGTTTTCACAGAACACGACTTTGATGTTGGGGTGAGCCTGCAGCATATTCTGCATGACGGTCATACCGAGACTGCGCTGGGAGTCCGCGGGCTGACGGGCAACGATCTTGAGTCCGCCTGCTTCCGCAGCGTCAGTGAAGCCGTCTCCCCGTGCCTGCAGCAGCTTGTAGCCCAGCTGGCACTGGATATGTGCCGCCTCACCTTCACCGCCCGTAAGCGCTACAGCATACTCGCCGGCCAGTTTCCCGCCGCCGTAGTTGTCTGACACTACCAGGCTCACGATCTCGCCGCTGCTGACTCCGATGTCCACCACCACTACCGGCACACCGGCCCGGTTAGCTGCTTCTACGCAGGTTCCGCCGGAATCGGAATCCCAGGGGGAAATCAGCAGTGCATCAATACCCCTCTGCAGCAAGTCCTCGGTGATGGCCAGCTGCCGAGCTGGATCAGTCCGAGCATCCAACACGGTGACTTCGATGCCGAGTTCCTCACACCGATCCTTGATACCCTGAGCCACTGTTACCCAGAACTGATTGCCGAGATCCTGTACTACGTAACCAAACCTGTAATTGCCGTCGGCTGCGAAGGCTAAACCGCTGAACAGACTTAGTCCAACCACCAGACAGATTGCAACCAATACTGATCTTCTCATCGTTTAACCTCAATTTCTTCTGTCTCTTGCTCTCGCAACTGTACTACCACCGCTACCAGTAGGACTTCCCGTATGTGCTCCCCAGACCACCTCCCTCAACTATTAGTGACCTAACCTATACACAGAAGCCGCCATGCTAAGCGGTCCGCTGTTTCTTCGAGCGCCGGTCCATAAGCACAGCGGCGATGATTACTGCACCAATGACCACCTGCTGCCAGTAGGCGTCAACATTGAGAAGGTTCAAGGCGTTTCTAATTACGCCCATGATCAGCGCACCCAAGAACGTGCCTCCAATGGTTCCTTGCCCTCCGGACAAGCTGGTACCGCCGATAACTACCGCAGCAATGGCATCCAGCTCATATCCCTGCCCCGCCAGCGGGTGGGCAGAATTGATCCTTCCTACAAACATAAGTGCGGAAAAACCTGTTAGGACTCCAGAAATCACGTACACCAGCACTTTATAAAAGTCTGTCCTGATACCTGACAACCTGGCTGCCTGTTCATTGCTTCCTAAGGCGTAGATGGAACGTCCAAGAGGCGTTTTGGTCAAAATGTACCATGCCACGATAAAGATCAGGACCGCTTCAATCACCGGCACAGGTACAGCTCCAATGTAGGCGGAACCAAAAAACCGCAGCTGTCTGGGGAAGCTGCTGATAGGAGAACCTTTAGTGTAAACGAAGGCCAGCCCCCTGGCCATGGCCATGACGCCCAAGGTTGCACAAAACGGCGGCACATTGCCGTAGCTGACCAAGATACCATTCACCAGTCCCAAGCAGCCGCCGATAACCAGGCTGGCTGCCGCGGCCAAAAACACGGAGCCCGTCGCCTTAAAAATACCGGCCAAGAGTACACCTGTCAGTCCGAGAATTGACCCTACCGACAGATCAATTCCACCCGTCAAGATGACGAAGGTCATACCTGCCGCAATGACTGCAATAACGGATACCTGCAGCACGATGTTCATCAAGTTGCTCATGGTGAAGAACACCGGGGACAGGATTCCAGCTATGACGCAAAGGACTATGAGTGCGAAGGTTGGACCCAGCTGCTTGGTAAACTCGAATAACCTAGAGCTTGCACCTCCGCCGGTGACAACATCCGACTTGCCCATCCCAACTTGTTTCTCTGCCTTCATGTCATGCGACACCTCCCGAAGTAGCAGCCATCATGATTTTATCCGGTGTAGCCTCAGCACGAGTAAACTCAGCTGTTATTGCGCCATCGCTCATCACCAACACCCGATCAGACATACCCAGAACCTCCGGTAAGTCTGAGGAGACCATAATTATGCCGACTCCCTTCGCTGCCAATTCACTCATGAGACGGTGAATCTCCGATTTGGCTCCCACATCAACACCCTTTGTAGGTTCATCTAGTATCAAGACCTTAGGCTCTGAGACTAACCACTTAGCGATGGCCACTTTTTGCTGATTGCCTCCGCTGAGGAAAGCGACCAGCTGCTCCGAGTCAGGTGTCTTGATGGCCAGCCTCTCGATGAGAGAATTGGATACCTCCCTTTCAGCACTGCGGTTCATCCGCAGCCTCTGGAAGAAGCGCTTGAGGTGCGGCAGAGTGATGTTTTCCCGGACCGACATATCCAGGTGAAGACCTTGCTCACCTCTATCCTCCGGCACTAGGGCTAAACCGTGCTCAACGGCTTCGTTAGGTGAGCTAAAGCGCACTTCCCTGCCCTCCAGCCGGATGGAGCCCTTTGTAAAGGGAATCGCTCCGAAAATGCACTGCAGGAGCTCGGAACGGCCGGCACCAACCAAACCAGAGATGCCTAGAATCTCACCCCTGCGCAATTTGAAACTGATGTTGTGAAGCCTATTGCTGAGTGAAAGTCCATCGACTTCCAGCACTACATCGCTTTCGGGATCCGGCTCATGTACCTTTGGATAGAGAGTGTCAACCCGGCGGCCTACCATCATGCTTACCAGGGTCCCCCTGTTTACCTCTGTGATAGGAGTCGTGCCCACATACTGCCCATCCCGCAGAACCGTGACCCTATCGGCTATCTCGAAAACTTCATCCAGATGGTGACTGATAAACACCACCCCGGCATTTTCCGACTTGAGCTTTCGCATCACATCAAACAGCACTTTCACCTCATGTTCGCTGAGGGACGCCGTCGGCTCGTCCATGATGAGCAGCCGGGGCCTAAAACTGAGAGCTCGTGCGATGGCCACCAACTGCCGGTCAGCAACGGTTAAGTCCCTTACTACAGCGGCAGGGTCGATGTCAGCATTGATCTCCCGCAAAAGCTCACCCGCAGCCTGCCTGATCTTGCCGACATCGATCGTGTGAAGAAAACCCCGGTGGGGAAGGCGGCCAAAGAAGATATTCTCGGCTACAGTCAAGTCAGGTATCAGGTTGAGGTCCTGATAGATGATGGCTATACCTAATTTCATCGCATCTAAAGGCTTAGCGATCTCCACCGGCCTGCCGTTGATGAGAATCTCTCCCGCGTCCTTTTGGTACGCCCCGGAGATAATTTTCATCAAAGTACTCTTGCCGGCTCCGTTTTCGCCCAACAGAGCATGGATCTCATTGGGCATAACAGAGAAATTGACCCCGTCCAGTGCCCTCACGCCGCCAAAGCGCTTACTTATGCTGCGGACTTCAAGGATAGGCACACCTTCCATCCAACAACCGCCTCCTCTCTCAACTCAGCGGCCTGCAGGACTCCCGCGCGATGAGCGTAGGCTTGAACTCCCGCTGCCATTCTTCCCTTTCTTGTCCCTGCAGTTCGGCAATCAACATGGACACGCCGACTTCCACCATCTCATCCACAGGTTGTGCCATAGTAGTGAGCGGAGGCGACATCATGGCAACTATGTCGAGGTTATCGTAGCCCACTACCGACACATCATCGGGTATCCGAAGTCCACATCGCTGCAAAATTCCATATGTGCGGATTGCCTTCAGATCATTGGAGCAGAAGATGGCTGTGGGCCTTGCCTCTGATGTCATGAGCTCTACCAACTGCTGGCACTCACCGCGGCTCCACTTAGCTTCGTCGTTCATGATGATCAGCTCTTCATCTACAGCTATACCAGCCTCCCGCAAAGCCGCCTTATACCCAGCCAATCTCTGGCGTTCTGCGTAGGTCACATCCGAGGTAGCAAAGGCAATCCGCCGGTGACCGATCCCAATCAAATACTCAGTCATCTTCCGGCCTCCGTAGAAGTCATCCACGGAGACACTGGGAATGTCGTAACCGACCACTGCCACGTCAAAAAGCAAAACCGGAATCTTCTCTTGGGCTCTGAAGTTAATTATGTTGGTGGCATCGCCGATGGCACTGGCGATGAAAATGCCGTCCACCCTCCGATCCTTCATACGCCTCAAGTAGACTTCTTCTTCATCGGTTTGGTTACCCGTATTGCAGATTATGGCGGTGTATCCATGATCCCTCATCACTTGCTCGGCTTTCCAACAAACGTGGGCAAAAAACGGGTTTCTGATATCCGGTACGACTATCGCTATGGAGTAGCTTTTCTGGGTTGCCAGCCCCCTGGCTAGAAAACTGGGACGGTAGTTGAGAGCGGCCATGGCCTTGAGAACCTGCTGTTCTGTTTCCGGTGATACACCGCCGCTCTTGTTCAAAACTCGGGAGACTGTACTTTTGGAAACTCCTGCAACCCTAGCTACATCATTGATCGTTACTGTCACGCCGACCACAAATCCCCCTTTTCGAAACCGGTTCCAACTCAATTCTTGTTGCGAATCGATAGCAGAAAAGCCTTTACAGCAAAGAATAGATTGTCCACATACTTCCCTGCACCCATCCTTATCATGGGACCGGTTCCAGTACTTTTTTTCTCCGAGTCTTTAGGAATTCCTTCTTCCTTGGACAGATGTCTGAAAAAATCCTACCCACGTTTCGTTCTCACGTTGGCGTATATGAGGCAGTGTTTAGTCACACTTTCTGCCTTTCGGCTTGTTGCGATTCCAATATCCATGAATAATCCCCATCTGTGGTACAATAAGGATACGCTCACAACTACTGGCTGATCGATGAGTAAGATTGCAGCACCGTCCTTAGGAATGCGTAAAGGCCGGAGCAGTTCACTGCCTCCTTCAAGGAGTCTATCTTCCCGCCGAGAATAATTCCCAACGAGGTGATCTAGCAGTGCAACATATAATCCGTCTCGTCATGATATCCCGCAAGTACTGGAGCTGGATGGCACTAGCCCTCATCGCCATGATCGGGGTGACCTTAGCGACTTTGGCCGGCCCATGGCTGATCAGGAGCCTGTTAAGTTCCGTCGAAGAAAGTTTAACCGTGGATCAGGCACTAGCTGCCCGAAAGATAATCTCCACAGCGGGAGCTTTGCTCTTGGTTTATGCCCTCCGTCCCGCCCTGCGGGCTTTGCAGACGTGGGCTACCCATGTGGCCGGCTGGGGAAGCGTTGCCGAAGCGCGGCAGAGGCTGTATGAACACCTGCAGAGACTATCTCCTAAATACTACACTGCAACCCAGACCGGTGAGATAATGTCCAGGGTGGTCAACGACACCGCCCATTTCGAGGCCCTCATCGCCCATGCCATCCCCGAGATAGCCGTCAGCATTATGACGGTTGCCGGGGTGTTTACCGTGCTGTTTTCCATCAACGGCCGCCTGGCCTTTTATACATTGATCCCCATTCCCTTAATCATCATTGGGTTTATCATGTACAACCGCTACGTGCGGCCACTGTTCCGGCAGGCCCAGGCAAAACTGGGCGATCTAAACTCTACTTTGCAGGATAATCTTTCCGGCATGCGGGAGATTCAAGTCTTTACCCAGGAGGAAAGGGAAAAGCGGAGGGTTGGGACCCGAATCGTCTCCCATGCCAAAGCCATTATCAAGGCGGTATCTATTAGCGCGTGCTTCCACGGCGGCATCGACTTTTTTGCCGGCATCGGGACCGTGGCCGTGGCCTTGTTCGGTGGCTTAATGGCCCTGAAGGATCAAGTGTCTATTGCGGATATAACGGGGTACCTGCTGTATGTCGGTTCTTTCTATGAGCCCATCATGCGGCTCAACCAAATCAACGAAGGTCTCCAGCAGTCCCTGGCGGCTGCGGACAGGTATTTTGAGCTGTTGGATACTGAGCCTGAAATACAAGATGCGCCGGACGCTGTAGAGCTGCAGGATGTGAAGGGCCGCATTACCTTCGAGAATGTTTCCTTTAACTATGATGAGACTCCGGTGCTGAAGAATATCAACTTGGAGATTGAGCCGGGGGAGATGGTGGCCCTGGTTGGCCCCACCGGTGTAGGAAAAACGACTATGGTGAATCTCATACCGAGATTTTACGATCCCACCGAGGGTAGGATTCTCATCGACGGCCGGGATATCCGGACCGTGAAGATTTCCTCTTTGCGGAAGCACATCAGCATGGTGCTTCAGGATGTCTTCCTGTTCAATGGGACGGTAGCGGAGAATATCGCCTACGGCAGCCCCAATGCCACCATAGAAGAAATCCGGGCAGCCGCTATCGCTGCCCAAGCCGATGAGTTTATTGAAGCAATGCCCAATGGGTACGAAACTGAGATCGGCGAGCGGGGTGCCAGGCTTTCGGGAGGCCAGAAGCAGAGGCTGGCCATTGCCAGGGCGATTCTCTATGATGCTCCCATTCTTATTCTAGATGAGGCAACCTCCGCAGTGGACACTGAAACTGAGGCCCAGATCACCGCTGCTCTGCAGAACCTGGTCAAGGGCCGTACCACCATAGTCATCGCCCATCGGCTGTCAACTATCCGCAATGCAGACAAAATCGTAGTGCTGCACGAAGGCGAGATCGTCGAGCTAGGAACCCACGCGGAGCTCGTTGCCCGGGGCGGTCTTTACGCCAAGCTGGTGGGAGCCGCTGACAGAGCTCCGGCTGCGGAAGTCTCGTAAAGTCGAAGCCGTGTACTGGTCATCGCTACCTGATCCTTGCCATTCGGCGGCATCTGCTTATCGCATAGCATGTTTCACATTATGCATCGGCGGGGAGTCTGCTCCCCGCCGCGCTCTTTATGACAGTACCTCTTTAATCCGGCCTTTATTCATTTCTGTTCTTCCCCGAGAACTCCCGCCACTCATCCTCGAGAATGGCGTACAAAAGGGCATCACTCCACCTGCCGTCTTTATACATGTGATCCCGGAGGCAGCCTTCTTTCTTCATCCCGTTTTTCTCCATCACCCGAGCAGAGGCAGTATTTGCCGGGTGGCACCGAGCGTAAATCCGGTGAAATCCCCCTTCAGTAAAAGCCCACTCTAGGAAAGCCCTCACAGCCTCAGTCATGTAACCTCGATTCCAATAGCTGCGGTGCAAACAGTACCCCAACTCCCCCTCACCGAACCGCTGGCGGTATATACCGCAGCCGCCGATCAGCTTGCCGGTTTCCCGCAAGGTGACCGCCAAATCATAGACAGATCGGGGCTGCTCCCTCCGTTTGGTAATCACTGCCGCAACGAAGTGCTGGCTTGCCGCTTCATCGTTGGGGCCCCAGCTCAAGTACCGGGTAACCTCCGGATCGGAGGCATACTCGTGCACTGCTCGCCAGTCATCCAGCACAAACTCCCGCAAGATCAACCTAGGTGTCTCTAAGATCAGGTCCACGACAGGTACCTCCACCGTAACCATCGGTTTCCCTTCTGATTCTATGCCGATAAGTTCAATCCTTTCGCTTCTTCGTGGTATCCGCACAAAAATGAAGCAGAAAAAGAGCTAGCTCCCAGTAGGGCGTGACGCTGCTCCTCCCTAGTATACGCTTTACTCATTGGGCAAGGAGTCTCAACAAAAGAACAAGCAACGCTGAAGGATGATTTATTACCACACATCCCGCCTATCGGGGAATTCATCTTGGGGATAATACTGATAGAGGCCTTGTGGAATGGCAATAGACCGACTTTCCGCAGGAAGTGAGCGAAAGGTCAATCCGCCTGGTGGGCCGAATACTATGTCCGCGTAGATACAGGAGGTTCCCATGAAAGCCAAGAGAGTCGTATTAGTCCTACTACTACTGTTTCTTATGAGCATCACTCTTTCTGCTTGTGTACCCGGCTTGCTGGACAGGTCTCCGGAGGAAGAGCTGGACAAAGAGCAAAAAGCTGAGGAACCAAAGAAAAAGCTCCACCTGCCAGCTTCTCAGCTTCCTCCCATCGATGCCCAGCGAATCATCGAGAAGCGGGCGATGGAGACACTAAAGATCATCAAGGAACGGGACTTTGCCGCGTTGGCAGAGCGGGTACATCCCGATGGAGTGCGGTTTTCCCCTTACTCCTACGTCGATGTATCTGAGGCTGGGGATCTGGTATTTGCCCCCGAAGAGGTAAAAACCTTCGGGGAAGATGATACCAAGCACACCTGGGGACGTTACGACGGCACTGGATTTCCCATCGAACTAACCCCCAGGGAGTATTTCGATGAGTTCGTCTACACAGCCGACTTTGTCAACGCTGAAAGGGTAAGCTATAACGAAACCCTTGGAGTGGGCAATACCCTAGAGAACCAGTTTGAGATATATCCAGACGCCATTGTCGTTGAGTACTATTTTTCCGGCTTTGACCCCCAGTATGGCGGCATGGATTGGCAGAGCCTGCGGCTGGCCTTTGAAGAGCTCGACGGAACGTGGTACTTGGTAGGCGTCATCCACAATCAGTGGACCACTTGACAGATCCAACTTGGTGTCCGGAAGCTTCAGATGCTTAGACATCATAGATAACGGCAGTGTTGTCGCAGAACCGTATACCATCCCGAAGGCCAAGACCAGTACAAAGAGCATTTTCTTGGCAAAAAAGCCGTATCGTCTAAAGGCATAGCCGGCCAAAGAGGCGATCAGCACTCCGGCAAAGACACCGACCGACGGCATTGTCTCAAGCCCGGCGAAAACTCAAGAGCGGTTTCACAAATCATTAGCGGCGGCAAGATGGCGAAGACCCTGCCGCCGCGAACTTCTCACTTATTGAACTGCATGGGCTCCTTTCCCCTGCTCCGCCCTGCTGCCAACGTGGAGCATCAGAAGAAAACCTAGTATTAGCAGGACTGTGTTGAGTGCAAAGGGCAGCCGGTGATCGAGCTCAGCTGCGTGACCTGCCAGCCAGCCGAAAGGCGTGCTGAGAAGCAGCATGCACACATGGAGAATGGAGACAATCCTGGCCCGTTCCTCCGGGTCAACCGATACGGCCACCAATGCATCCGTGAAAGGCTGAAGGAGAGCCAGACTGCAGGCCTCAAGAGCGATACTGACCAAGATGTAGCCGTATCCCAGCACCGGGGCGGAGATCAAGACTATCTGGCTGACTGCAAATAGGGAAAAACCGGTCAGCATCGGCCGTCTAAACCGCAGGGGGTTAAGACGAGGAATAACGACAAAGTAGAAAAGCAGCATGACCAAAGCCTTGACCAGGGGGAAAGATGCGATGTACTGTTTCGGAACATGAAGCCTTTGCGTGAGCAGCAGGCTCCAGAAGTTGGTGTTGATCATAGTGCAGATATTGAGCACCACCATTACCCCCAGGGCTACCATGGTTTGGGGTGTATGAATAACCTGCCGCCAGACGCCGCGGTATTCCCCCAGCATGGCCCAGGGGCTGACCCCTGCTGTTTCCTGCATCCGGATCTTACCCCGTTCAGTCTCCTTCGCCATCCAATCGAGGATTTGAAATTTAGCCGTCATCATGACAAAGGCCAAGAGATACAGGACGCGCACCGTCGGCACAAGACCGTAGCGGGCGATGAAAACTCCCGCGACCGGTGCCACAAATGCCGCCAGCAGCCCCGCTATGTTAATCCAAGCAAACACCTGGACCAGCTGCTTTTCTTCAGTATCTTCCACCAGCAGGCAGTTCCACGAATTGGCCGGAACTCGCCAGAAACCGTTGATGATGGCTGCCAGCAAGAAATGGGTGAAATTGCGGGAAAAGGCCCAGATGAGGCAGGGGATGCTCCACGAGATAACATCAAAAATGTGGGTTGCGTGCTTCCGCCCCAGCTTATCGGTGATGATGCCGCTGACCAAAGCGGCAAATACCTGCACCAGCATGCTAACACTGGCAATGATGCCGATCTGCCCTTTGGTGAGACCTAAGGCAACCTGATAGAGGGCGACGTACGGAGTATAGAGCTGCCAAGGAATAGAAAAAAGCGGTTCTGTCCACACGCAAGCTCGGGCGTTGCCCTTCAAGTTAACTAGCGTCTTTATAAGTGAATTCGATTTCTCCATATTGCCTTGTTCCCCTCGTCTGTTGCGTTATCTGCACATACCGCGTTCTATCTTAGCACTTCCGTAATGTTTTGCCCAGTCTTCTTTATGTGCCAATGTGAACTTTCTGTAGCTTTTGCAGCAAGGGGTTTGATCCCCTGCTGCCTAGATGGTATAATTTGCCATGTGTGTATCGAGAAATCTCAAAAAGCACGACAAATTGAGATAACAACTTCTGGGATCAAGGAACAGAATACATTAGCATTGGGGAGCAGCTAATACCTAACTAGATTACATAATATTGTCGCTTAGATTCTCGATGGCCGAACATCAGACAGAAAGGATAAGTCTCAGATGGAATTGCAATGGTTGATTTTGGTGGCTGTTATTCTATCAGCCATTCTGTGGACCGAGATGAAATCCAGCGGTGTGACCCGCCTCCGGTCCCACAGAGCGTATCTACAATCTTTTCCCCTCGAAGCCAATGCCCATAATCAAATAATCATTACTTTGATCAACACCTTGTTCGAAAAAAACCCGAGGGAAGAACAGCATTCCGAGAGGGTATCAGAGCTGTGCCTCCTCATAGGCAAGCAGCTCGGGTTTAGTAGAGAACAGCTTAGGGAGCTGCAGCTTACCGGCTTGCTCCACGATATAGGCAAGATTGCCGTCGATGAGGCAATCCTCAACAAGGCCGACAGGTTAGAGGAAAACGAATGGAAGAGCATCCAGCGCCATCCCGTGGTGGGATACCGCCTGCTCAACTTCGTACCCGGCATGTCATCCATTGCCGCCTCTGTCCTTGCCCACCACGAGCG
Source organism: Bacillota bacterium (assembly GCA_012839845.1). Lineage (GTDB taxonomy): Bacteria > Bacillota > Limnochordia > DTU087 > DTU087 > DTU087. The sequence continues at coordinate 18,348 of DUMM01000044.1, forward strand.
GTGGGATGGCACGGGATATCCCAGAGGACTTAAGGGTGAGGAAATACCCTTGAATGCCAGCATCGTCGCTGCGGCCGATGCTTATGATGCGATGGTCAGCTTCAGACCCTATAGAGACAGCTTCACCCATGAGCAGGCTGTAGAAGAGCTGCAGAAGCAGGCGGGAACCCACTTCGATCCCAGAGTCATTGAGGCTTTTGTGACCGGCATGGCCAAGCAGAGGGAGTTTGGCGCTGCTAGAGCCGGTTCGACTGTCTTTGGTGCCGTGCATAATCCTATTTGCCCTCGCCTTGTGGTGGAATGACAGCCTCAAGGTGACACCTCGGCCAACAGGCCATGAGAGCCAACGAGGGCCAGCTTCTGGGCTGGCCCTCGGCCTATACTGTCATCGCCGCTCTTTTCGGCGATCTTGGTCTCCTACCTAGATCAGCCCTTCTTCAAGCGGATCACGTTCCAAGAAGCCTTGGGCAGGGTTGCGGTCAGCACTTGTCCATCCAGCTTGGCATCACCGCCGCTCTTGGGTATCACATTGTTGGGATTGTCTTCTGTATTCCTAGCCTTAAGATCCGAATGAGTCAAGGTGATATGCTCAACCACCCGATACCCCTCGAAATTGCCGAGCCTGCCTTCCAGAATGAGCGGCTCATCCAGATCCCGGTTGACGGCAAAGATGGTGAGTTCTTCTTTTTCATCATTTACCGTGGCAATGGCTTCTAGGTACGGCACGTCGGTGAAGTCCTTGGTATCGTAGACGGGGCTGTCAATTAGCGGTATGAGCGCTGCTCCCCGACCGTACAAAGAGGCATGGAGGTACGGATAATAGGTGGTCTGCCGCCATACTCCGCCGCCGGTGCGGGTCATGATGGGCGCAATCACGTTGACCAGCTGGGCGATGCAGCCTATCTTCACCCGGTCGGCCCGTTTCAAGAGAGAAATCAACATGCAGCCCACAACCAAAGCGTCTTCAAATGTATAGATATCCTCCAACAGCGGCGGCGCTACCTGCCACGGTTCCTGCTTGGCGTCAGCTTCACTGGAATGGTACCAGACATTCCACTCGTCGAAGGAAAGGTGTATTGTCTTCTTGCTGCGCTTTTTGGCTTTGACATAATCACATACACTGATCACCGTGTTGATAAACGCATCCATCCCCATCGACTGGGCGAGGAAGTTGGGGGTATCGTTATCCCTGTTGTTGAAATATGTGTGGAGGGAGATGTAGTCTACTACTTCGTAGGTATGGTCCAAGACTATAGCTTCCCACTCGGGGAAGGTGGGCATCTGGGCATGGGAGCTGCCGCATACTACGAGCTCTATGTCGGGATCCACCATCCGCATGACTTTGCCTGCTTCAAGGGCAATCCTGCCGTACTCATCGGCAGTCTTGTGGCCGATCTGCCACGGGCCATCCATCTCGTTGCCTAAGCACCACAGTTTGATATTGTGGGGTTCGGCGTAGCCGTGTTTTACCCGCAGGTCGCTCCAGTATGTCCCGCCGGGATGGTTGCTGTACTCGACGATGTTGCGGGCGGCATCGATTCCCCGGCTGCCCAGATTGATGGCCATCATAGGCTTGGTGCCGGCCTTCTTGGTCCAATCTACAAATTCGTTGAGGCCAAATTCGTTGGTTTCGATAGATCTCCAGGCCAGCTCCAACCGCCTCGGCCTTTGCTCCCGGGGGCCGATGCCGTCTTCCCAATTGTAACCGGAGACAAAGTTGCCGCCTGGATAGCGTACCACCGGAACATTGAGTTCTCTTACCAGCTCCAGTACATCCTGCCGAAAACCTTGTTCATCAGCTTTAGGATGTCCCGGCTCATATAATCCTCCATAGATTCCCCGTCCCAAGTGTTCGATAAAAGCCCCGTAAATGCGGTCATCGATATCCCCGATCCGGAAACTCTTATCCAGCGTGAGGGTTGCCTTCTTAGCCATGCACCTTCTCCTTTCTGTCGATATAATCTAACCGGTTCAAGTCCTCGCCAAGATACATTCGCTGCTTTTACACAATTCCCTTTTATTTTAACGGTTTATCGGCATAAAGGACTGCTCCCTTGCCTCTTTACCCCTCAGAAGGGGACCTGATCCTGTGGAATCCCTGATCACCAACTGGGGCTTGACAGTAATTACCTCTTGCGGACCATCTTTGCCTCGGATTCTCTCTAAGAGACGAGACGCTGCCAAAAAGCCCATTTCCGCCTTGGGCAGCGCTACTGAGGTGAGCTGGGGATAGCAATAGCGACCGGCGGTATCGTCAAACCCCAGGATAGACACATCTTCGGGTATACGGATATTCTCTTCGTGAAGTGCTGTTAGCGCGCCTAAGGCCATGACGTCGTTGTAGCAAAAGAGTGCCGTAGGCCTGGGAGAGCGGCGCAGCAGGGCTTTGGCCAGCATGTAGCCATCAGCCTTTTCATACCCTGAGCCCAGCATGATAAGTCCATCGTCTATGGCAATCTCTGCCTGCTTCAGAGCCTCTTTGTACCCCTGAAGCCGCAAAGCAGTCGACTGGGAATCATGCACACCGATAAACCCAATTTCCCTGTGACCCAGGTCTACTAAGTATCTGACGGCATCAAAGGCTCCCCTGACGTCATCGGGGATAACGGCATCAAACTCCGGAATTACCCTAGCGCCGGCGAAGCCCACCACCGGCACTCCTGCCCGTTTGAGGCTGTCCAGCACCTCCGGCTGGGTCATCTCCCAGGTGAGGGTGATGAGCAGCCCATCGGCCCAGCCGGAGAGCATGGATTTGATATAGTAAAGAGCGCGCTCCGGCTTGCCTTCGGTGTTGCCGATCAAAGTGACAAAGCGGTTCTGGAAGCATACATCTTCCACGCTCTTGACAACCTGAGGAAAGAAAGGATTGTCCACCGACGGCACCAGCACCCCTATAGTATTGCTGCTGTTGCGGGAAAGGGCCCTTGCCACCCGGTTAGGTCGGTAGTCCAGCTCTTCAATGGCCTGCAAGACCTTGCGGCGGGACTCTTCACTGACCACCGGCTTGTTGTTGATCACAGCCGATACCGTGGCAACTGACAAACCAGCCCTTCTTGCTACATCCCTAATGGTCGCCATGCAATATCCCTCATTTGCCTATCCAAATGAACCGGTCATGTCGTTAATGCGTTTCAATTCTCTAAACCATTGATAGATTCCTCTTCTCTACAGCCAGCTGAGGGTTTCGTACATAACGTGCTGCGGCCTCCCTTTCCCTGAGGCCGCATCTACCCTACCCACGGAATAATGGTGTCTAGCCGGAGCGTTTTTCCTACCTGAAATGCCATATCTGCACTCCGGATGCCCATGCACTATCTACCCATAAGCGATCTGATGCGGAAAATATCCCACGGAGTGATAATCCCCAAAAGCGGCTCATCTTTCCTGCCCCGCTCGGTGATCAGGATCGCCTCCAGCCGGGGTCGATCGGTGCCGATGCGGCGTTCGAACTCATTGTAGGCGTCAAATATCGTGGCGTCTTTGGCCAGAAACGTAACGTTCTTACCTTGGGTCTTGTCGTAAGCTGCCACCTCGGCCACCGTGATCGCTTCTAGGGAGTTGCTCCGGACCTTTTCCAGTTCGAAGGTCAGCCAACGGGCTAGGCACCGATCTGTCAGCAGCCCGGTGAAACTGCCCTCCTGATCGTAGATGGGAAACTGGGTGTAGCCCAGCCGGCGGATGAGGGCCATCACATCCAGGATAGAATCCTGGGAACGGACGGTATACACCTTGCGCTCAAATTCAGGAGTTACCAGAGGGGGTTGTTCTAGCACCGCGGCTATATGTTCCATCCGCTCCACGACGTCGGGATGGGGTTCGGCGATGATCCGCCCTGGTTCCACGGCATCGTGGACAATGGCATTGCGGAGATCTCCGTACTCCAAGAGCTCATCGGCAAACTGTGCGATGGTGGCATCGGTTCGGGCCAAGCGCCGCACTAATTGAGCAAAACCCACATACCGATCGAGCTTAGCCCGCCTGGTCATTTCCCGATCAATTCTGTTGTACGCTGCAATAAACCGCTCAGAAAGCCGCAAGCAGCATAACCCCCCGGAGAGTTTTGCGCTGGCTGATTAACCACTTACGAAGCATATATATTATTGATTCTACACGTTAAGCAAGCAGCCCTTTACCATTTCTCAAGAGAAGCCTGCCACAGGGAGCTGCTCACTTCAGACTGTGCAAATTATAACGACATACCCCGCTTGGGCCTCAACTTGGATTGCATAGGATAGTGCTTCCTCACGTTGTTTTCCTTTGCCTTCCGCCCTATGCAAAAAGCCCCGTTTTGGGGCTTTTGCTTAACCGTCTGTAGAGAATCAGTTCCACTGCGGCCGGCAATCTAGGCGGCGCTGTTTTACAGCATCCCCAGGACAATCTCCTGTTCCCGCCGCAGGAAATCCAGACCCAGCTTGAGATCCCGGTCCAGCTGCTCCTTGGGGATGTTGCCGCTTCTGGCATCGTAAGGAGCTTTCCCCTTGGGCAGAGGCTCGCAGGAGATACCGCCCTCGTAGTTGATATCATGCAGAGCGCGGATGATCTCCCGCCAGGGCATATTGCCCAATCCAGGCGCCTGCCTGGTATTGTCCGCAACGTGCAGGTGCTGGAACCAGTAGCTGCCTGCCCGCCGGATGGCGTTGGGGATACCGTCCGGCTCTTCGATCTGCATGTGGAAGGTATCGCCCATGATCCGCACGTAGGGATTGTCAACTGCCTTGGCCATTGCCAGAGCATCTTCGATGCTGTTCACCAGGCCCACCTCGTAGCGGTTGATGGGTTCGATGGTGAGGATGATCTTGTGCTCTTCGGCGTATACAGCTGCCTTCTGCAGTGATTCAATAGCTCTCTTGATATCTTCTTCCTTGGAAACCAAAACCTCCGGCTGTCCCACCAGGCTCGGCACTACCAGTACGCTCCTAGCACCGGTTTCGACTGCTAAGTCAACACAAGCTTTCACATAATCCACGGCTTTCTCCCGCTCAGCAGCATCGGGATGGGAAAGCAGTCTGAGATCCCCGGGCTCAGGGCCTGGGTGCATGCCGCAGATGCTGATGACCTTAAGCCCATGGTCCTCTACCAGCTTCTTTACCTCCGCTCCGCTGTACACGGAGGGCTCTCCCACGAGCTCAATGCCGTCAAAGCCGATCTTGCTCACCCTTGAAACGACATCGGTGAGGGAAGCGTTGCCGAAAATCCAGTTGTTGACGTAGATCCCGATCTGTTTTGCCATGCCCACCTGTCCTTTCCTCCAGCCCTCGGGCCGCCGTAGTCTCTGGTTACTCCGGAAGATTGGGAACCCCTGAGATACCGGGACCGAAGTGCTTCAGCATAACCAGCTCATCGGTCTCGCTCTCGTTGACAATGGTGATCCCTTCCCGAGCGGCATCGTATGTTACGAATACCTCGTCCTGGGTCATCTGTCCGTACCTAATCAATGTGGGCGCTTCGATAGCCAGCGGACCCATCCGGCCGTGCCCCTGCAGCACGATGGCTCCATAGGCGCCGTCATCTTTGATGGTCACTGTCCTGCCGGGCAGAACCGTCAGTTCCTTGGCAGAGAAATACTCCGAGCCGTAGACAATCCACTTTTCGATGTAGCCCTCTGACTTCATCTCCTCTATGTCTTTAACCGGCACGGGCCTCAGGAACTTCTTCTTGGCTAGGTACGGATCGACGTTCTCTTCCCAATCCAGGATACTTACAATATACTCCAGATCATCGTGGTATTCCTGCGGAATATCTTTGAGCAGCAGATCCCGGGAAACAGGCTGATCCCACACGATGGACTGGAACATGGAGAATACATCGCTGGCCCGCTGGGGTTCATAGGTCACCAAGGTACCCGGTGCGTGCAGCAGTCCCGGCGGCACATACCAGCCGGTACCGGGCTCGAGTTTATAGGCCTGGGACAGCTCCAGGATCTTGTTATCCCCTTCATCGAAACGGCGCAGACATTCAATTACCTCTTCTTTGGTGGTTCCGGGCCTTAAGCCGAAAAAGGTATAGGGGAACAGACCCTTTGTGAAATTGAGGTGGGGCGGGAAGTAATAGGCTTCCGGTTTCCCCAGCGCGCCCACTCTAGCAGCAGCCTCATCATCCAGGTGCACATGATGAGGAAGCGGCGCGTGGTTATCGAAGAACTTGCTGAACATAGGCCAGCCGCCGTATTCCTCCATGAGCGGCTTGCCGATGATCTCATCGCCCATGAGCTCGATAGCCTCTTTCAAAAGGACCCGTTCTTCCCGGCCGTTGACATTAGCAACGATATAGCTTAAACCTTCATCTTCCGGTGTGCCAGGACCGTTGTCGGCCTTGGTGGTAGAGGCAAGCCAGCGCTCATCGATTCCACCCCGGTGCTTGCCTAAAGCGTACAGATCATTGGGATGCAGCTTCAGCCGGCCGCCGGGTATGCAAAAGGCACGGGGCACCCAGTTGGGAGCTAATCTGAGAATACCTTTACCATCAGCCACTGCTTGACGTACGACTTCTTTCTTATCCACTGCTTTTTGCCTCCCCTTTTCTTCTTCTCCCAATGACTAGGGAAGCCGCCCGAAGCGGCTTCCCGCCTGTTGAATCTATGTTTGTTACAATTGGTCTTTGACCGTATCCCAAGATTCAGCTCTCTCCAGAGTTCCTTTCATGATCAACAGCGGTGTGAGGTAGATATCCTGCGCTGGGGGCTCAATGCCGTCTCTCACGTAATCTACCAAGATCTTGAAGGCAGTCTTGGCCTGCTGCTTGGGCTGCTGCTCGATGGTGGCTTCCAGCTCACCCCGGGCTACTGCCACCAGGGCATCTTCAATGGCGTCGAAGCCAACCACAATGACGTCATCGAGGTCGATGCCCGAACCCTTGATGGCCTCCAGCGCGCCCATGGCCATGTCATCGTTGTGAGCAAAGACAGCATCAAACTCTGGATAGGCCTGGATCAGGTTCTCCATGACCGACATGCCCTCGGCCCTGGTAAACTGACCGGTCTGCTGGGCGATGATTTCGATTTTGGGATACTGGGCAATGACTTCATTGAACCCTGTGCCTCGATCGATGGCCGGTGAGGAACCGGGAGTACCGGTCAGCTCGATGACCTTGCCTTCACCGCCGAGGAGGTGAGCAATAAACTCTCCCGCCATCCGTCCGCCTTCGACATTATCGGCACCTACATGGCACAGGTAGGGAGCACCGACGATTTTTCTATCAACAGTAACCACAGGAATGCCGGCTTCATTCAGTGCCTCGACAGCCGGGACTAAGGCTTCTACATTGATGGGTACGAGCAGAACTCCATCCAGGCCCTGGACAATCATGTCCTCAACGTCGGACATCTGCTTGCCCACCTCATTGCGGGCATCAAGGACCACCAAGTCAACGCCCATTTCAGCAGCCTGCTCTTCAACGGCATTCTTCAGGAACACGAACCAAGTCATGCTCAGACTGGGAACCGAAAGGCCAAACCGCAGCGGCGCAGCCATGGCAGCCGAACCCACCAGAGCAACAACCAAAAGCCCCAACAAGGTAGTCAGTAAAGCTCTCTTCATAGAGACCCTCCTTACGAAAAGTGTTTTGTCAACTCACCGCTCAATCTTTGCTGAACACCGTGTCAGCTTATCCTGCCTGCCACCACCTCCTGTCAATCCTTCTTTTGTGAGCGCATCTGTTCCATAATCACAGCCGCGACTATGATAGCGCCCTTGACCACTTGCTGGTAGAAAGGCGAGATATTCATCAAGTTGAACCCGTTGGTCAGTACTCCAATCAAGAGTGCTCCAATGAAAGTGCCGAGCACGCTTCCCCTGCCGCCTTGAAGGCTGGTACCACCTATAACTACAGCGGCTACTACGTCAAGTTCGTAACCCTGACCGGCGGTCGGCTGTCCGGAATTGAGCCGGGCAGCCAGGATCACTCCCGACAGGGCCGCTGTGAAAGCAGAAATGCCATAAATCGCGATCTTATACCGGCTGGTATCTATTCCTGAGAGCCTTACAGCCTCCTCGTTGCCGCCAATGGCATAGACATATCTTCCGAATTTGGTCTGGGACAAGACCACAGCACCGATAGCTACAACCACTAAATAGATGATGATTGGAACCGGCACTGGTCCCACCATCCCACTGCCCAAGTTCCGGAAGGCCCGGGACAGTCCGCTGATGGGATAGGCGTCGGTATAAATCAAGGTCAGGCCCCTGGCCGCGCTCATCATTCCCAGGGTTGCAACGAAAGGAGGTACCTTGAATTTACTTATGATGAAGCCCACAAGTACTCCAAGACAGGTGACAATCAAGATGGGGATAACCGTCATCAGGAAGGGGCTTGCACCGTGGCGGACCCCCAGCCCTGCGGCCAAGCATCCTGCTAGAGCTAGCAGCGAACCAACAGACAGGTCAATACCTCCGGTCAAAATTACGAAGGTCATACCAACGCCCATGATGCCGGTGATGGATACCTGGCGCAGGACATTCAGCGCATTGCGCATTGTGAGAAAGGCAGGGGACAAGAATGACAAAATGACGCAGATGATCAGGAAGACCACAAAGATTCCATACCGATCCAAAGCCGCACTCCAGTTGATTCTCTGAGCCGCAACTCCGCTCTGCTCACCTCTCATCGTCTTTCTCTCCTTTCTCGCCTTGGACTATGAGACTGAGTATCTTCTCTTGAGTGGCTTCTTCGGCTGTCAGTTCTCCGACCACATAGCCGTCGTGCATTACAATAATCCGGTCGCTCATACCGATGACTTCCGGCATTTCTGATGAGATCATGATGATCGCTTTCCCTTGGCGAGTTAGTTCATTCATCAGGTTATAGATCTCAATCTTTGCCCCCACATCTACGCCTCGGGTTGGCTCATCGAAAATAAGGACATCGCAGCGCTTGGCAAACCACTTGGCTAAGACCACCTTCTGCTGATTGCCTCCGCTGAGGTCCTCTACCTTGCGGTCTATGGTCGGAGTTCTAATGTCAAGGGTCCGCACCAATCTTTCCACTTCATCGATTTCCCCGGGACGATCGATGAAGCCCCACCGGCTACACAGGTCAGAAAGGATGGGCAGAGTGGCATTGCCCTTCACCGACATCTCTAGTACCAGACCCTGATACTTGCGATCCTCAGGAATAAGTCCGATTCCGCAGTTCACAGCATCTACCGGTGAATTGATCTTCACCTCCCGACCGTGGACATAGACGGTTCCTGCTTCTTTGGCATCGGCGCCGACAATAGCCCTGGCAGTCTCCGTTCTACCGGCTCCCACCAATCCGGCGATTCCGAGGATTTCACCGGCGCGGACGCTGAAACTGACGTTTTGTACCCGGCGGCCGCTCTTCAGGCCTTCAACCCTGAGCAGCTCTCTGCCGGGCTCTGTGCGCACCCTGGGGTATTTGTCCTCAATGTTCCGGCCTACCATCATGTGGATGATCTCATCGATGGTGACTTCATCGACACCGAAGGTTCCTATGTATTGACCGTCTCGCAGGACCGTAACTCGATCAGCGATTTCCTTCAGTTCATTGAGGCGGTGGGAGACATAAATAATGGAGACACCGACGCTCTTCAGCGTCCTGATCAGATCAAATAGATTCTCGATCTCCTCATCGGTGAGGGTGGAGGTCGGCTCATCCATGATTAAGATGTCTGAATCATAGGATAAGGCTTTAGCAATAGCCACCATTTGCTGTAGGGCCACACTCAGCCGGCCGACGGGCACATCGAGGTCAAAGCTGATGCCCAGCTTGGCCAGCAGGTCTTCGGCAGCCCTGCGCATTTCCTTCCAGTCGACGAATCCCAGCCTGTTTCTTACAGGATGCCGCCCTAGGAAAATATTCTCAACTGCGTTCAGTTGGGGCACCAACTGCAGTTCTTGATGGATAACGCTGATGCCCTGATCCAGAGACTCCTTGGGATTCTTGGGACTGAAGCGCTCGCAGTAGTGTCCGGTATGATGGTGTAAATTCGAGAATCAGGATGGCGTAGCAGTAGGAAGGGCCATCCCCCTCCTGGTAATGGTTGAGTTGGTCTACAAAACCAACAGGAGGTTGAAGAGGATGGCC
>DUMM01000045.1 GCA_012839845.1 Bacillota bacterium
TGAACTCAACAGGAGAAGGAGTGGTCCTCTTGTCCATCGGCTTGATAGTGTTATTAGCCGCGACGGCTCTTGTTTTCTTTGGACTGGCTCAGCGGGTTCTGGACCGGATGAACCTCACCGATGGTCAGGCCGTGTTCTTCCTGGCACTGATAATAATAGGCAGCTTCTTCGATATCCCCATCCTGAGGGAGCCCATCTCTGTTTCCATCAACGCGGGCGGAGCAATAGTCCCCCTGGCACTGGTGTTTTGGCTGATCAGCCGGGCAGGTACCGGTGTCGAAAAGGCGCGGGGGTTGATTGCAGGAATAGCTACAGGCGTTGTCATCTGGGGTTTTTCGCAGCTTGTAGGCCGGCAGGAACCGGCAGAGCAGTGGCTTGACCCATTGTGGAGCTACAGCCTCATTGCCGGTGTTTTCGGCTATTTAGCGGGAAGGTCTAGGCGCAGTGCTTTCATAGCAGGGGTGTTGGGCATTATCACAGCGGATCTTATCCATATGGGCACCGCCCTGGCTAGAGGCACTGCAGCAACAGTGGCCATCGGCGGTGCAGGCGCCTTTGATGCTGTAGTGCTGGCAGGAGTGATTGCCGTTACCTTGGCCGAGATTTTCGGCGAAGGCATGGAAAGGCTGGGAGGAGGTCCAGTCCACCGCAAAGATCGGCCCAAGGCGCTGGACAATGAAGAGTTCCTGCTGCACGAGTTCGCCGATGAGTTGGGCGGACTGGACGAAGGAGACCAAGAAGCTGATGATGGACCTTCTATAGAAGTGGACGCTGTCGGCGTCACTGAAGAAGACCTGCAGACATTGCGTCAAGCCAGTAAGCCGAAAGCCGTTAGGCGCCACGTTTTGCGGGTGGATGCCGGCGGTGAGCTGACGACGTGGCGCTCCGATGAGGAAGCTGACAGTATTCCGACCATCGTCAATGCTGCTGAGGAGGAAGAGTCGGATGAAAGCTAAACTGCTGCTATGGGTAGTGCCGGCACTTTTACCTCTCATTCTTGTTGGAGCTCACTTTGCCTTGCCTGTTTACAGGCCTTGGGTTTACGGTCAGGAGACATTCCCCGACGGCCTAATCGGTATGTTTGAAAGACTCGATGGAGGCTACTTTACCCTAACAGACGAGGCCACCGGGGCGGAAGTAACCAAAGCGGCCCGGGCGCTTGACATAGGCGATTCGTACATCGACAGTGAGAACCGCTCCTGGGAAGTAACCCGCATTGACGGCGACACAGTCTACGTGCGGAAGACCAGTGATGATGCACTGGCTGGTGTTAGGCAGGAGGATGTTCAAGCAAGAGCCAGCATCCGGTCACGGCTTCAGACTCTGCTTTCCCAAGCCGACAGACAGCCCAGACGGGTGGCGATCTATTGTACCCACAGTGATGAATCCTATATTCCCACCAGCGGTACCCACACCGAGGAATGGGGCGATGTGTACCAAGTCGGAGAAGCTTTGAAAGCCGAATTTGAAAAGCGGGGGTTTGCTGTAAGCCTGTCGTACAACAACCACAACCCCCATGATTCCCATGCTTATGTGCGGTCCCGGCGGACAGCCGCTGAGCTGCTGAGAGAACGACCCCTGGTAATCATCGATGTGCACAGGGACGCGGTGCCCAAAGATGAATATGAAACAGTCATAGGAGGCGATGAACTGGCCAAAATCCAACTAGTAGTGGGGAGGCAGAATGAGAACCGGGAAGCCAATCTGGAGTTTGCCAAAGCCCTCAAAGCCAGGGCAGATAGGGATTATCCCGGGCTGGTTAAGGGGATCTTCCTAGCTAAGGGCAACTACAACCAGGATCTGGCGCCGCGGTCGATTCTCATAGAGTTCGGCACTCACGAAACAAGTCTCGACATGGCTACAAAGGCCGCTGACTTAATTGCCGATGTGCTGCCTAAGGCGACCGGTACGGCCCGGGGATCTATCGAACGAGCGGCGGCGCGGTCGACGGGCTGGCTTATCGCCTTGGTGATTGTCGGTGCGGTCGGCTTTGTGCTGCTCAACGCCGTAGGCTGGCAGGGGATCAGGGATTTCTTCGGTCGGGAGTTCAGCAGCGCCATAGGAGTCAAAGGCAAGAAACAGGAGAAAGATCCTGATGGCGGCAAACCAGATTACAAAGATTCCCGTGACTCCCGTATTTCTGGCGAGAAAAAAGATCGATAGCCATGCCGCCGAGCCGGCTGAGGCCTTCAGCGCGGCGGACGGCCTTAAGGTCAGTTTCAAGTAATAGGGGCTTGTGAGAGGGTGAAAGCGTGGCGGAGCTTGCCAGTATCCTGACCGCAACGGCTGTGGGATTCATCGCCAGGTTGTACATGCTGCGCACCGATTACCGGCAGTATCCCAGCTATCCCCAAGGATATGTCATCCATTTATCCATCGGCCTTATCGCCAGCTTTCTCGGAGCTGTTGCAGTGCCGGCCCTCTTGGCCGAAAACTACGAAGCTGCCACCTTTCTTGCTTTGGCTGCAACCCAATTCAGAGAAGTGCGAAAGATCGAACGGGAGACCCTCAGCAGCCTGGAACCGCTGGAACTCATTCCCCGGGGAAATGCCTATATTGAAGGTATTGCCCGGGTATTCGAAGCCCGCAACTATCTAGCTGGCGGAACATCTTTGATCACCAGCATTGTCTGCCTAAACCTGGCCCGCCTTTGGCCTCTCGAAACCGCTGTTGTCGGCGGGGCCGCCGGGGGGTTCCTGACCATGTGGTTCCTCAATCGGATGATGGTCGGCAAGAAGGTAGGGGATATTGCCCGCGTACGGGCGGCTGCGGTTCATTTCGACGGTCCTTACTTGATGGTTGAGGATGTAATTATCATGAATGTGGGACTGAAGGAAGCCCGCCAGCGCTTTCTTCAGGATGGCATTGGAGTCTTGATTGAGCCTGTAGACCCTGACAGCAAAGCCACTTTGGCTAATCTAGGCCAACGGCAGGCGATCCTGCACGACGTTTCCTCTTTGCTCGGAATTCAGATGGACGTAGGCGAGCCGGAGTTTATGCCCCTCCTGCGGCGTCACAGAGAAACGGGCGCTCTAGCTATGGTCATCGTACCGGCGGAGAAAAATACCGAGGCACTATTGGAGGCAGTGAGGAGGACCCCGGTCCTGGAGTCGGCAGTAAGAAGACCTTTGGCGGCTAAAGCGGGACGATTGGCAGATTCCCATAGGGAATGACGTAGGGCAACGGGTTGTACAGCAGAGGAGGCGAGAAACCTGAAAGTAACTTCCACCGGGAGCATCCTCGCGGTGATAGCAGAAGACAAGACTGTGGCAGGAGGTGGAGCCCCCATATTTTACGTTTCCAGCCCTGAAGAGAAGGAAAGACTGGCCCGGTATATCAGCCGGATTACCCAGGGAATGGTTCACGATCTGACCAATGGAGTCTACATCATCGTGAGACACTAGGTGCTGTTATGCTGGTCATCTACGCTTGTTATGGCGGGGCCCACACCTCGCCCGCGGCAGCAGCCATACATCTGGGCAGACTGAAGGGGGATCCGCTGCCATCCTTGCAGGATATCTTGAAGGTCCAGTACTTTGATGTGCCGACCAGCGGGGATCGGGGGAGGGTCTTTCCCGTCGGCACAGATGAATTGGGCAACCAGGTATATGTCCTCGGGCGAGGGAGTCATCCACAACCAATAGTTGAAGCGGTCAAGTCCGGTTACATGCTGGCGGGGGGAGATCCCCGTCAAATTATATTCGTCAACACATTGAGGGGCGTCAATTGGCAGGTGCGGTTAGGGGGTTTTCTCTCCCGGAGGCTGGGGTTGGTTTCCTTAGGGCGGCTGATAGCTGCCGCCGGTGTCCGGCGGGCTTATCCAAAGCTGCTCCAAATTGTCTCAGAAACCAAGGCCCAATGTGCAGCTGCCGGTACGGGCGGCCCAGTTTCTTTTTCATTTCACCAGGAGTAGAGCAGCCGGTGTGGAATGCTACTTCTTGCGGGTACAGCTGTGTCCTCTGCCGCCAGGTCTCGGTGCTTGTTGACTGCAGGGGCCGTTCCGGGGTATGATTCCTACGGGGATTTTTTCCAAGCTGCAAGAGGAGCGGATCTTCAGCTTTGGTGGCGGAGGCTTGACAGGAAGGGTGATAGGACCATGGGCAAACCAGTAGTTGCCATAGTCGGCAGGCCCAACGTCGGCAAGTCGGCACTTTTTAACCGGATTGTCGGGAGACGTCTGGCTATCGTAGAGGGGGAACCCGGTGTAACCCGGGACCGCCTGTATGCCGAGAGCCAGTGGCTCAATCGCCCTTTTACCATAATCGATACCGGCGGGATTGATTTTGATGACACCGACGATATTGCTGTTCAAGTGCGAAGACAGGCGGAGTTAGCCATCGACGAAGCCGATGTGATTTTGTTTGTGGTTGATGTCCGGGACGGCATAACGGCAGTTGATGAGGAGATCGCCAATCTTCTGCGGCGGACTAACAAACCGGTGATCCTCGTAGTCAATAAAGTAGATCACAGCGAACTAGAGACAGCGGTTTTTGAGTTTTATCAGCTGGGCCTAGGCGATCCTATAGGTGTGGCTGCAGAGCACAACAGGAACATCGGAGATCTGCTGGATCGAATGTGTGCATACTTTCCCCCTGCCGGTGGGGGAGAAGAAGATGAGGATGCTGTCCGGGTGGCGGTTATAGGCAGACCCAATGTGGGCAAGTCATCCTTAGTCAATGCACTGAGCGGGACAGAGCGCAGCATAGTCACCGATATTCCCGGTACAACCCGGGATGCCGTAGACACATCCTTTGAATGGAACGGACAGCGCTTCGTAATCGTGGATACTGCCGGTATGAGGCGCCGCAAACGGATCACGTGGAACATAGAGCGTTACAGCGTGCTGCGGGCGCTGCGGGCGGTGGACCGCTGCAGCGTGGCTCTCGCTGTCATAGATGCCGTAGATGGAGTTACGGAGCAAGACAAGAAGATAGTGGGCTATGCTCATGAACAGGGAAAGGGCCTGATTCTGGTTGTAAATAAATGGGACCTAGTGAAAAAAGACAGCAATACCATGGCCCGCTATGAAGAAGACATCCGGCGGGAACTCAGTTTTGCAACCTATGCCCCTATTGTTTTTGTGTCCGCCCTTACTAGACAGAGGCTGCCGGAGCTTTTGGAAACCACAAAGTATGTAGCCGATCAGCACAGCTTGAGGATCACCACCGGCCGGCTCAATGAAGTACTCCAGGAGGCACTGTATCTCAATCAGCCTCCCAGCGATAAGGGCCGGCAGCTGAAGATCTTTTACATTAGCCAGCTGGGAGTGAAACCGCCTGAGTTTGCGCTCTTTGTCAACGAACCGGAGCTTCTGCATTTTTCCTACCAGCGTTACTTGGAGAACAAACTGCGGGAAGCCTTTGGTTTTCAGGGTACTCCCATCTGGTTTAAGGTGCGCAAACGGAGTTGAGCAGTGCGGGGTGGAAGTGTCTGCGGCCGGAGACAACCGGCTCTGTTATGTTTGGGCCGGGGTGGGGATGGTTCGGCGGAGAGCAGCTCTAGAGGGGAGACGCATCTATGCTGGCATCTTTGTTGGTAATCGTCATATCGTATCTGGTGGGTTCGATTCCCTTTGGCTTGATTGTCGGCAAGCTTTGGGCAGGCATTGATGTGAGGGAATACGGCAGCGGCAATATCGGTACATCCAACGTCCTGCGGACAGTGGGCCCCTGGGCTGCCATAACCGTTTTTGCCTTGGATGTGGCCAAAGGAGCCTTCGCCGTGTATCTCGCTTCCCTAAGTGGAGAGGAATACCTTCGAATCCTGGCTGGGGTAGCGGCCATCGCGGGGCACAATTGGCCTGTTTACCTGAGATTTAAAGGCGGTAAGGGGGTCGCCACCAGCCTTGGGGTAGTTATCACACTGATGCCGGTGATCGCTCTGTCCCTATTAGGGGTCTGGATCATAGTGGTGGGGATTACCCGTTATATTTCCCTGGCATCCCTGGCAGCAGCATGTCTTTTCCCCGTTTTCCTGATCGCATTCAACGCTCCCTGGACCTACGTGGTAGCAGGGTTCCTGATTTCAGCCTTCGCTATACACCGGCACCGGGATAATATCAAACGGCTTTTGAGCGGAACAGAGCACAAGATCGGCGAAAAGGCTAGAAGAAGGACGGATGAATAATCGGTCCAGCTCTCTATGCAGCGTCTCAGAACTAAACAGGGCCCTTCACCGGGCCCTTAACTGTTTTGAGGGAGTAATAATTACAGCGCGGACCTAATATAGTATTAATGTTAAATCGTGCCTTACGTCGCTGGGTCGAGGGAGCCGTCACGGCATGCACCTGCAATCAGGCACGGGACTGGTAAACTGGTGAGATGAGGGAGGGAGCTGGTCGGTGGAGAGATTTGACATATTTAAGGATATGGCGGAACGTACAGGGGGCAGCATTTATGTGGGGGTCGTCGGCCCGGTGCGTACCGGTAAGTCCACATTTATCAAGCGGTTCATGGACTTAATGGTACTGCCCAACATTCAGGATGAGTACGTTCTGGCCCGTACCCGAGATGAGCTGCCCCAAAGCGGATCTGGAAGGACCATCATGACCACTGAACCGAAGTTTGTACCTGATGAGCCGGTGGAGCTGAGCTTAGGCGATGGTATCACTTTCCGGATTAGACTGGTGGATTGCGTAGGATATGCTGTTGACGGTGCCCTGGGCTATATGGATGATACAGGTCCCCGAATGGTGCGGACACCCTGGCTGGCGGATGAGATCTCTTTCCAAGAGGCGGCAGAGATAGGTACCCGCAAGGTTATCTCTGAGCATTCAACTCTCGGTTTGGTTGTCTTAACCGACGGATCCATCACAGATATCCCCAGGGAGGGCTACCTTAACGCTGAAGAGCGGGTGATCCGGGAACTGCAAGAACAGCAGAAGCCCTTTATGGTCCTGTTGAACTCCCGACATCCTGAGGCTGAGGCCACTCAGGAACTAGCCCGGGAACTGGAGCAAAGATACGGAGTCACTGTGATGGCAGTGGACTGCCTCAATCTCTCTGAGGGGGACATAATGGATATTCTTCACGAGATGTTGTATGAATTCCCGGTCAGAGAGGTAAGTGTACGGGTTTCGGAATGGATCGATGAACTGCCCGGCGATTACTGGCTGAGGAAAGAATACGAGACCGCTGTTTACCAGATTTTCGAGGAAATTGAGCGCTTGCGGGACATCGATGTGGCGGTCCAGAAATTAGCAGAATACGATTTTGTCGACCGGGTTACCTTAAGCAGCATGGATCTCGGTACAGGTTCCGCCCTTATTGATGTAGAGGCGCCCAGAAGTCTTTTCTACAAGGTACTAGAGGAGCTTACCGGTTTTGAAGTCACAGGTGATCATCACCTGCTCCGCTTGATGAAGGAGCTTACTCAAGCTAAGCGGGAATACGACAAGGTGGCAGAGGCTTTGGCCAGCGTACGGGCTCGGGGTTACGGTATCGTCAATCCCAGCTATGAGGACATATCCTTTGATGAGCCTGAGCTTTTCCGACAGGGACGCAATTTCGGCGTTCGCCTGAAGGCAACTGCGCCTTCCATCCACTTGGTGCGGGCAGAAATTGAAACTGAGGTGACTCCTTTTGTCGGCACCGAAAAGCAGGGAGAGGAACTGGTCCGTTATCTGAGCGACGAGTGGGAGAAGGACCCAGCCAAGGTATGGTCCTCAGAGTTTTTGGGTAAGCCCCTGCAGGATCTGGTACGGGAGGGAATCAACAGCAAGCTGCATCGGATGCCCGATACGGCCCAGCTCAAGCTGCAAGAGACATTGAGCAGAATCATCAACGAGGGAAGCGGCGGTCTGATCTGCATAATCCTGTAGGCTTGTAGGGAGTCCCTCCGTCATTTCTACCGGTTTAGCAGCAGGCAGTCCCGGTAAGCTGTGCAGTCTTTGGAATGAGCCCCACCACAGGGGGCTTTTTTTATCTGGGGGTCGAAAATGCTTATAAGATCGAGCTTTGCAAGGGACAATAGGATTGACAGTAAGGGGGTGAAGCTGTGACCAAGGTGGAACTGGTGAGTCAAGTTGCAGCCAAGACAGGGATGACAAAGAAGGACGCTGCAGCCTGTGTCGATGCGATGCTGGCGGTTATTGAGGATGCTCTGCGCTCTGGGGACAAGGTACAGCTGACCGGTTTTGGCACTTTCGAGGTCAGGGAACGGGCAGCCCGTACGGGCCGCAATCCTCAGACTGGGGAAGAGATCGAGATTTCTGCCCGGCGGCTGCCGGTTTTTAGAGCGGGAAAATTGCTGAAGGATTCCGTCAACAGGTAAAGGGAAACTGTCAGCCCCGGTTCGCAACCGGGGTTATCGCTGTAATTGGACGTTTTTGTACTTTCTTCCAGGTAAGCCAGATGGTATAATGTATCAAAACTAGCGGTAGATGCTGGAGCTGTACGCGGCATCTACTTTTCATTATAGAAAAATTAAGGGGCGAAGGCTGAGGCCGAAGGACATGGACAAACCTTTGAAACTGGGACTCTTGGGCTTTGGAACGGTGGGTACAGGAGTATATAGGATCCTGCAGAGAAACCGGGCCGTTATTTCCGCCCGGGCCGGCGTGGGATTCGAAATTGCAAAGATTTTGGTGCGGGATTTGAATAAGCCCAGGGCAGTTGAGGTAGACCGCTCCATCTTAACTGCGGACCCGCGGGAGGTTTTGGATGACCCAGAGATCGCGATAGTAGTTGAGTTGATCGGGGGCCTAGAGCCGGCTTACCAGTACATCAGGGAGGCCTTGAGCAAAGGCAAGCATGTGGTTACCGCCAACAAGGCAGTGATTGCAACCTATGGAGCCCGCCTAATCCGCTTAGCTGCGGAAAACGGGGCTGACCTTTACTATGAAGGGGCAGTTGGAGGCGGTATTCCGATTATCAAACCGCTGCGGGAATCCTTGGTCGGCAACCGCATTGAGGAAGTTATGGGAATCGTCAACGGGACAACCAACTATATCTTGACCAAGATGACCCGAGAAAAGGCAGACTTCGCCGCTGTGCTGGCTGAGGCTCAAGCCTTGGGTTATGCTGAAGCTGACCCCAGTGCCGATGTTGAAGGTTTCGATGCTGCCCACAAGCTGGTGATCTTGGCTTCTTTGGCCTTTCAAAAGCCAATATCAGTCAGTCAGGTGTATAGGGAAGGAGTTTCCAAGATCACTCAAGAGGATATTGCCTTTGCGGAGCATTTTGGCTATACCATCAAGCTGCTGGCCATCGGTAAGCGGCATCCCCAGGGAATTGAGGTCAGAGTCCATCCGACCTTCATCCCCAGCCGCCATCCCCTGGCATCGGTTCACGGTGTCTTCAATGCCATTTACGTGCGGGGCGACGCAGTAGGAGAGCTGATGTTTTACGGCAGGGGTGCGGGGGATCTTCCAACCGGCAGTGCGGTAGTGGCCGACATCGTAGATGTGCTGCGGAACTGCAGGCAGGGGACCCACCACCGGGTGGAGACCTTGTGGGAGGATGTACCGGTGCTGTCAATCGATGATGTCCGCACCAGGTACTATATTCGCCTTCATGCGGTGGACAAGCCGGGCGTCTTGGCTCAGGTAGCCGCAAATTTCGGCGCTGAGGGCGTCAGCATCGAATCTATGGTTCAGCAGGGACGGGGCGAGGGCCAGCCGGTACCGATCGTGTTTATCACCCACGACGTAGAGGAGCGGCGGCTGCGGGCCAGTCTGGCTCGGATAGCCACTTTGCCTGTCGTCAAGGATATCGCCAATGTCATTCGAGTAGAGGGAGGCGGGCGCTGATGGCCTGGCAGGGAATAATCAGGGCTTATTGGGAATTCTTGCCGGTAGATGATAAGACTCCGGTGGTTACCCTCTTGGAGGGCAATACGCCGTTGATTGAGGTGCCCCGTTTTGCCAAGGCAATTGGAAGCGAGATTCAACTATTCGTCAAGTACGAGGGCCTAAACCCCACCGGGTCTTTCAAGGATCGGGGCATGACTCTAGCGGTTTCTAAGGCAGTAGAAGCTGGTTCCAAGGCAGTTATGTGCGCCTCAACGGGCAATACATCCGCTTCCGCAGCCGCCTATGCCGCCAGGGCAGGCCTGCGCTGTATAGTTCTGCTGCCGGAGGGAGCAATCGCTTTGGGGAAGCTGGCCCAGGCCCTTGTGCAGGGAGCAGAGGTAATTGCCGTCAAGGGGAACTTTGACGACGCTCTCCGCCTTGTTCGGGTTCTGACTGAGCAGTACCCTATTACCTTGGTCAACTCCTTAAACCCTTACAGGCTGGAGGGCCAGAAGACAGCAGCCTTTGAGATCGTCGATGTTTTGGGAGATGCTCCTGACTACCTAGCAATTCCCGTAGGAAACGCGGGGAACATCTCAGCATATTGGCAGGGATTTAAGGAGTATAAAGCAAAAAAACTCAGTAGCCGCCTGCCGAGGCTGTTAGGATTTCAGGCTGCGGGGGCAGCACCTATAGTTGAAAACCGGGTTATTGAAAAGCCGGAAACCATCGCCACTGCCATCCGCATCGGCAATCCAGCCAGCTGGCAGAAGGCGGTGGCTGCTAGGGATGAATCGGGCGGTCTGATTGACAAGGTGACAGATGAGGAAATCCTGGCTGCATATCAGCTCTTGGCAGCGACAGAAGGAATATTCTGTGAGCCTGCCTCTGCCGCTTCTCTAGCAGGTGTGACTAAACTGGCCTCTGCCGGTTATTTCCCCCGTGGAGCCAAAGTGGTCGCTGTGCTCACGGGCCATGGTTTGAAGGATCCTGACCGAGCTGTCCGCATATCCAGGGAGCCGCTGGTTTTGGAGCCCAACTTAGATGTCATCGCTGAGGCGGTTCTTTCGCCGACAAGGAGATAGCGGGTCTTAAAGTATCGTCGTTTGAGTGATGGGCAGCGTCAGGTAATGCCTGCCAACAGCACTGCGGTGGGACATCGCAAAGGGTGTCCGGGGAAACTGGCTGGGGATAGACAGGTGGAGAAGATGAGTAAAGGAGTACGGGTGCTGGTACCGGCAACAACAGCCAACTTGGGTCCGGGATTTGACTGCCTGGGTATGGCTTTAGATTTATACAACACCTTTCAGTTTGAACTGGGTTTGAAAGGATTTTCCGCTGCTGGAGAAGGTGAGGAAGCTTTACGGAAGGAAGGCGGCCGGCTGATATATCGGGCATGGGAGGCTGCTTACGGTTTCCGGGGTCTGGCGGCTCCGCCGGTAAAGATCAGCCTGGAGAGCAGGATTCCTGTCGGCAGGGGGTTGGGGAGCAGCGCGACGGCCGTCGTAGCCGGGCTGGTTGCCGCTAACCACTTGGGAAGGCTGGAATTAGGTGCCTATGAGCTGCTTCTCCTGGCGGCGGAAATCGAAGGCCATCCGGATAACGCAGCACCGGCTTTAATGGGGGGACTGGTGCTGACTGCCTCCGAAGAAAGCCAAAGCGGCGGGCAGGCGCTCACTTATGTGGTGCTGGAGCCTCCGCAGCTGACAGCGGTATTAGCTGTTCCTGCCTTTGAGCTGAGTACCGCCAAAGCCCGGAGCGTCCTGCCGGAGCATGTTTCCCATCGGGATGCGGTTTTCAATGTGGGAAGAGTAGCTTTATTCGTCGCCGCGTGCACCTGCAGGCGTTGGGACTTATTGAGGCGGGCAATGGAGGATAGGCTGCATCAGCCTATGCGGGCGACCCTAATTCCGGGACTGACCGAGGTCTTGGAAGCGGCCAAAGGGGCGGGGGCCTTGGGGGCAGCGCTTTCTGGTGCAGGGCCATCGGTGATAGCCCTTACCGCTGAGGAGCAGGCTGCTGCCGTGTCCGAAGCAATGGCAAAGGCCTTTCTTGGTCACGGAATTGACTGCAGCATCATTAAGACCACTCCAGCTGTTAGAGGAGCCTATGTAGTTGATTGAACGGATGCGGCTAGGAGGGAGAAATTTGGATATTATCGTACAAAAATACGGCGGTTCGTCGGTGGCAGATGTTCAGAAACTGAAAGCGGTGGCCAAGAGGATCATACGGACTAAGCATGCCGGACACAGAGTCGTGGCTGTGGTCTCCGCTCAGGGAGACACCACCGATGAACTTCTGGCTAAGGCCAGAGAGATTTCCCAGTCGCCACCTAAGCGGGAGCTGGACATGCTGCTGTCCACCGGCGAACAAATCTCGATTGCTCTCCTAGCTATGGCCATTGCCGAAGAGGGGGAGCCGGTGATTTCGCTGACGGGTGCCCAGGGAGGAATTTGTACCGACAGTCTTTACACTAAGGCACAGATCCTGCGGGTAGATCCTGCTAGAATCCGCAAAGAGCTGGATGAAGGCAAGATAGTGATCGTAGCTGGTTTTCAGGGCATCAATGATGCGGGGGATATCACTACTTTGGGCAGAGGCGGTTCTGATACAACCGCGGTGGCACTCGCGGCCGCGCTAAGTGCTGGTATGTGCGAGATTTACACTGATGTGGACGGAGTTTACACCGCAGATCCCCGTATCGTACCCAATGCTCGAAAACTAGATGAGATATCCCACGGAGAGATGCTTGAGCTGGCCAGCCTGGGTGCGGTGGTCCTCCAGCCGCGGGCTGTAGAACTGGCGGCTGCCTGGGGAGTGACCATCCATGTTCGTTCGAGCTTTAGCGACGCTGTTGGTACACTGGTCAAAGGAGACGATAAAATGGAGAAGCAGAGAGTTGTCAGCGGGGTTACCCAGGATATGAATGTGGTAAAAGTGGTGCTGGTAGACGTACCAGACCGCCCCGGAGTCGCCCACGAGATCTTTTCCACACTGGCGGCAGAGGGCATCAATGTGGATATGATCGTTCAGACCACCAAACAGGGTCCCGTCACTGACCTTCTGTTTACCGTCAGCCAGGATGATTTCCACCTGACGAAAAAGCTTATCGAGGAAGTAAGTCAAAGGCTGGGAGTAACCAAAGTTCTGTACAGCGATCGTCTGGCTAAGGTGTCTATCGTTGGCGCTGGTATGATGAGCAATCCAGGAGTAGCAGCCACTATGTTTGGGGTTTTGGCCGAAAATGGCATTAACATCGAAGTAATAAGTACCTCTGAGATTAAAATCTCCTGCTTAATCGATAAGGATAAAGTTAAAACCGCCGTTCAGGCAATTCATGATCGGTTTAGGTTGGGGGAAGAGGTTCCCATCGCTTAAGAGGCAGCGGTGCAGCATGAGGCAGAGTGCGAATTCCCCGGGGTGGTTAGGTGATCACAACGATACTCTTTGATCTAGACGGCACTTTAGTGCATTACGAATTTGACCGCTTCCTCACGGCTTATCTGGAGGGAGCAGCTAGGAAGGTCCAGCATTTGATGAACCCTCAGAGGTTTGTCAAGAAACTGCTTGCCGCCACAGAGGCCATGATCCACTCGACGGATGGTGAGCGAACCAATATGGAGGTCTTTTGGGATCACTTCGCCCAGGGGCTGGATGTGCCGCTTGAACAGCTCATCCCCTTGCTGGATGAGTTCTATCTCCAGGATTATCCCAAGATCCGGGAGATTATCGGTGTTGTTCCCAATCCGGCAGCGAGGGAACTGGTGGAGAGGCTAATCAGAAGAGGCTATGAAGTGGTGATTGCCACCAATCCTGTTTTCCCTGCTGTCGCTATCCACGAGCGGATGCGGTGGGGAGGGATTGAGGACCTGCCTTATGCTTTGATTACAACTTACGAAAACTCCTGCTTCTGCAAGCCCAATGTCCAGTATTACGCCGAGATCCTGGAGCATCTGGGGCGATTGCCCCACCAGTGCCTCATGGTCGGCAACAATACCTGTGAAGACATGGTAGCCGGGGACTTGGGGATCAAGACATACTTGGTCGATAGCTACCTGTTGGAGGATGGGCCTTTTTCAAGAGAGCCGGATTACCGGGGAAGTTTTGATGAAATGGTAGAGTTCTTGGCAGACGAGAAGTTCTTGACGGCAGCGGAGTAGAAAGACTCTAGCTGAAGACCTGAATATAAGCTTGAGCAGTATCATCAAAGAGACTTGGCCAGTACGGGCGAGTCTCTTTTTTTCTGGCCATCGGTCATGTTGCCTTTAGTATGTGCTGATTGCACTATCCCTGTATCTCGGTGCCTTTGTACTTTTGTGTCTTAAATGACTGCCGCAGACTAAAAAAGATGGTGTAGAACCGAAAGCAGCGCAATAAGTCCGAATAAACCGCTAAAAGAGGAAGGAAAGCGTATAGAGAGAAAGAAAGCAATACACGGGAAAATGTAACAGGCAGATCAAGTCCAGATTAGTGTGTAAATTCCTCAGTTATCAATAAGCTTATCTGATATACGCAATATTGCTTTGATCATTGGTTTGTTTTTGCTCTTCTTGCCACTGAAGGTATTCACTCATATCCA